>JAKBQK010000561.1 GCA_021835265.1 Thermoplasmata archaeon | reverse complement strand
CACCCGGCTGTTAACCGGGCGGTCGTCGGTTCGATCCCGACCAGCGGCGTTGGGGCCGTAGCTCAGCCTGGCAGAGCGCCTGGCTCATAACCAGGTGGCCGTCGGTTCAAACCCGACCGGCCCCATTCCCTATTAGGTTTAAACACTAAATTGAGCGTATAAATTAGGAAGGTTGTTTATATACTCACTGTATCTTTTTGGATCACCTTTTGAAATATAAAAATGGCTGAATAGAAATAAAGCCATGATTAGCCCTGATCTAATGATCCTATGAGGTATGCATAGTTTATCTTCAATAAAGTTAGAGGTATGCATAGAATGAATTGCATCACTCTTATGGTATTCATGGCATAATTTTACCTTTTGAGATTTCCATCAGCCTTAAATGGCTTCTAATAAGCTCAGAACCAGTAGTCATACTTAGGCTTACTTCTCTTTCTCTTTTTGTCATTATTACTGTTGTTCTTTGGTTTCTTATAACCGACTTTCATTTGACTGTCTTATATTCTTCCATGTTGCCCCAGGAATCGTATACAGAACGCTTCCATTTCACAGTGTGCTTTCCATGACAGTTCCTACATACAAAGGAGCAGTTCTTCTGACTCTTGTTATGTGAATTGTTATCTTTGTGATCGAAGTTGTATGTCCTGGTTCCCCACTTCAATGGTTTATTTTCTAGGTATCTGTTAGATTGGACAGAATGGGTGATTCGAAAATCAAAATTATGACTGACTTTTTCGGAAAAGTTAACGGCATAGGTAATCCTGAAGACATGCTCCATAAACTCTATGATATCAGGAATAACATAGTGCACAACAGAAAACAACAAACTCAGGAATTCTTAAAGAAAGTGAAGATCGGGCTGTTATGGCTTGAATGGATCATGGAATATTTTTACAAAACCAAACTTGGTATAGAACAAAGGCATGAAAGTGTAGCAGCTAAATATGAAATCTGTACACTATCAATACACAGTGGCCGGACATTCTTTAAAATGTTCATTTGTTGTTTGAAAGATTAGTTTGGTACAATGCTATTAGCGAATCTTTTTTCAATCCCAATATTCAGATCAGCCTACAGTTTCCCCTCAATTTAAGATTCCGCTCTTCTTCTTCGATCAACTCTTGACAGTGGCTTATCTGTCCATCAAGGTGGTCCTTCAGGTAAAGCATTCTTTCCATAGTTTCATTAACTTGGGTACGAACTGAATCTGCAATATTTTTCAATCCATCATAGAGACAATATTTCTTCAGAGATCTGATTTTGTTTGGCCAGTATTGCTCATCCGTACCAATGAGAAAATTTAAGATTATACCTCCGTAATCCTGTTCCTCCATACTGCCTCTGATGTCACTTATCAATGTTTTGATTGCTGATTCATACGGCCACTTCAATACTTGAAAATCACTTGCATACATTTCGGAGTAAATCTTCTCAGTGACCTGTTGTGTCTTGACAATCAACTCCTCCCCTTCTGATTGAATGGACTTATCAAAATAATACAGCGCTCCAGCCAAGTCATGGAAGTGGTTTTCTAAGTCTCCAAAAAGTACTCTATCCACCCTGGTTACTTCCATAGCGTTATCATTCTTGAGTTGCTTTACGAGCAAAAATCCCAAGATTCCATGCATCGGTTGCCGTGTTCCATGGATTAATTCAGGATTTCCGAGTTTCACTTCCTCAGCACCATAGTAAAATGGCCAGACTTCGTTCATTAGTTCCACCAGTGCTTTATCGATGATCTTCAAATTGTCGTGGTGTTCATTCAAGTGTCTTTCTCTTCGGTCCATCCTTCTGGAAAGATATGTGGAGAACATTCCAACTGCCCCTGCTATGAATCCACCAATGATAGTTCCCAAGAATGATAGTGGTATTGTCATTTCAGTGTTGTGCAAAATTCAGAATGGAAATATAATTTTTCCGTGATCTCTAGTTAGTTTGACGAGAAAAGTAGAATTTTTGTTGAAAGTGTGAATTAGCGGAGTCAGAATTAATCATGGAAACAATAATAGAATTTTAAGCAGATTAAATAGGCAGTCCCATCATGTTTGAATATCAGTAGCTAGTCTTCTTATGTGGGATTTTAACTTGGGTTTTGTGTTAGCATAGTCCACCACACTTGAACCTTTTAAAAAGTCAATAGATTTAATCAATTCATCATTGCTGAGGAAGTGTTCATGCAGTCTGGAAAAGGCATTTAATGTGGAATGATCAATCGAGTCTATTAATCCATTATTTATTAATTGAGTGATCTCATTAGAATATTTTGATTTCCCGACTGTTTCTATTTTGCTATGTTCCCCTAAAATCTCCTGCGCTTTCTTTACATCTAAATTTTTCCTAAAGAATTTAGTTTCGGATTTTGGTTTAGGCTTGCCGTGTGGACCTCCTCGGAATCTATATGAATATATGCTCCCCCAAAGAAACTCCGAAGAGTGTGTGTTTGAGAATGTATCATCGTATTCTCTAGTATTAATGGAAGCATACATAAAAGCTGTTTTTTCTGAATTCATAAACTCCTTTACTGCATTATAATTCCAATAACTATTCTTGAACTTTCTGTGGCGTAACATAACAATTGGTATCAAGTCGTTACCAAGACTTGTTATTTTTCTTATAATTTCCTGGAAAGTCTCCGCGTCTTGATAATCTAAGTCTACAATTGGTATAATCTGTGAATTTCCAATATTCATTTTGTTTAACATGTAATCCAATGTCTGCATGTCCGGCTGCAAAGTACTCTTTGTGCCAACAAGTACTGGTAGGGTGATTGCATCGAAACCTGCTGTAACCTGAAAATTATAAAGTGCATTTAAGAAATTTTCATATATAGTCCGGTCTTTATTTAGCAAGTTGAAATTATCTGGATTTTGCGATGGCTGGAATATTTTTAGATAACAGTTCCTTGTTAATATATCGGTTTCCTCAATTTTACTGAACAATGATGCGACGTCTTCGTTATCCCGGTGGAATTTCAAAGCTCTTTCAGGATTAAAGTATTCTTCGTAAACAAATATTTTAGAATAGTCAAAAATTGAATCGATTTCTGGTACTCTATTTTTTGCATTGAGGTCATTTCTATTTACTGCTTTAGTGGGGTAGTCAATGGTTCCAGTATTTGTTGAAATTTTGACTCTTCGCAGACCAGACTTAACAAGCGGTTCCATAAGGGCGTTTTGTGGCCCGAGGTCAAGATTTTCCGCATCTTCAAACTTTACATTAATCATCCTCTTCCCTTCCCCCAGTTAATATCTTTATACTTTTCTCTGTATTCAGACTTTAGAAGATACTTTTCATATTTCGGATTATTATAAATATACCTAAGGATCCCACTCACTGAAAACTCATCCATGTCTTTTCTTAATTTGGATAGTATCTTTACAAGTTTTGGATTGTTTTTTGCCAGCATAGAATACAGTTTTTGCCCTTTGTTTGTTAACCTGTAAGCCTGCTTGTTAGATCCCTTCTTACCAGAGTAAGTTACATACCCACCTACTAGTAAGCCATCAACAATAGAAGCTAATTTGAAGCTATAAGGACCAATTCTGTAAGGAACAAATCGTACATCCTCAACGTGTAAATCTTTGGTGAGTCTTTCTTCAATAGCAATAAAAACCTCCTTCTGAAGCCTTATATTTCCATAAATCGGGCCATTCACTCCTATAAGAAGGGTTATAAAATCTGATAGTTCAATTTCTTTCTGGAACTCCATTTTATTCAATAAACCAAATGTTATAAAACTTGATAGTCCAATTCCTTTCTTTAACTCTGTTTTATTCAATAAATGAAATCTCGCCGAATGCCTGTCTTTTTTGACCGCCATTTCATAATTTGGTTCAATTTCTTTCATTTTTATAATTGCTTCTTCGTAGGTCAAAGTTTTGGTCCCATCTGAATAGATCCTAGCCATTTAATTTCCTCCTGTAATGTTTTCCATAATGTAAATAATCCTGCCTTCGTTCTTCATGGTTTTTCTGATTAATACCTTCAAATTTCTCCTATCAATCTTGATCCTGAAGTCAATAGGGCCGTCTAAAGCCATATGCCTAAACCTTCTACTACTGATAATCCTTACGCTTTCTAATGCATTAACAAGGTGGATAAAATTGTTAAAACCGGTTATCAAACGGTACTTTTGTATAAAAACGTCAGTAAATTCAAAATCTCTTTCAAATATTCTAAGAAAGGCCCCGTTATCAAAATCCCTTCCACAGTTCGCACAGGTGAAAGTTACTGTATATTCAGTTGTACGGGTAAATTCTCTTCCTTCTGAAATATCAGTACCAACTCCTGCAACTCCTGGTACGCCTCCATGCATATTCACAGAATTTGAGTTGTGCTCGCCCCTATTAATAGATCCAGATGTTGCATTTCTGATATCATCTGAACCACAATAAGGACAAATTTCATAAAACAAAGGTTTTTGTGACTGCGGTGAAGTTTGGGAATTTCTTTCAGGTTTCAGATTCTAACCACTCCTTTATGATGGGATAGTTAAGCGAAAAAACAGCACCTATAGTGCCTCACCGTAGTGTCCGGAATTTTGTGTAATCATAAGGATACCTTTCCCAGAACCTATCTCTGATCTCATCTTTGCATTTAAAATATCCCTTTATGACTCTGTGTGCCCATCTCTCATTCAATTCCGCCACTCTGAGATAGATATATGATCTTCATAGCTGCGCTTTCAGCAGGCAGTGCGTCAATTACCTTTATTCTTCGTCGAATCTCTCTGTTCATTCTTTCTATTATGTTAGAAGAATGAAGTGATCATATTATAGCATCAGAATACTGGAAGTATGTGAATAAACATCCAAGCTTCCTTTCCATATTGTAAAAAGGCTTAGGATACTTGGAGGACCATTTATCCTTGAATTTGTTAAATTTTTCAATTGATTAGACTAATGATATCTCATATGATGGCAAGGCGCTCTGGCACCTTTAAAAAAATTCATAAACATAAACCATTTTACTATCCCCTTATTAGCCACAACGTAATTTATTAGCGTCGAATTGCATTTATCTTAGAATGAGTACAAAAGGACAAGTTTTATTCAATCTTCCTAACCACAATCTCCCCTTTTATTTCATAAAATCCGATATGTTCCGATTCCGAAACATTCTGTTTCTCTGCTATCTCTTTTGGAAGGGTTATTCTCAGTGATGGACTGCGGAATATCGAACAAGAACGTCTTCAGTTAGGGCATTAGCACCATCACAGTTTCTTGCAAGTTCACCATTCTTATCTTTCTTAGCACTCCAAAGATAAACTCTTGTCCCTTGATCTTGAACATATTTGACAGCTGGAATAAAATCAGAATCTCCTGATACTAAAATGATGTTTTGTATGTTAGATTTAGAGAGTGTTATCATGTCCACTGCTAGCTGGATATCTACCTGTTTTTGTACATAGTGAAATCCAAGCTTTTGTTTCTCTCCCCGCCTAATTTTAAAATTGGTCAACTTTTCGAGTCTATCTAGCAGGAGTTCGTTAGATTTGAACTCGCAATCATATACGTAAGTTCTAAACAAAGAGGAATTGTGTTTTTTGCATAACAAATCACAAAATGCCTTATAATCAAGTTTGAATCCGTTTTCCGTGTGATCAAGTACTTCTTTTTTCAAATAATAATTGTCAATAAGTATTGCAGCTCTTTCTTCAAACATTTATTCAGCCAAATAACTTAATCGTCGGATATATATAATATTATTCAAAATCCAGAATAGCAATTACTAATAATGCAGTAAAATTTTGCAAAGAACTGTTAAGTGTTTTAACTTCAAAATTATGGAATTTAAAGCTATAATTCATTAGAGGTACAATTTCTCACGTGGATGTTAACTTATAGATTGTTTTAACTGTTCAATCAGTGTTACTCAATCTTCCTAACCACAATCTCCCCTTTTATTTCATAAAATCCGATATGTTCAGATTCAGACACATTCAGCTTCTCGGCAATCTCTTTTGGTAGAGTCATTCTCAACGAGGATCCTTTGGATGAAGTTCTCGTTACTGCGATTAGTTTGTCTGGCATTGGGAGGGTAATAAGTTGAATAAGTTAAATTTATCATTCAAAATTATGAGAAAGATAAAAGGTCATTAAAGGCGTAGGGATATTACTGCATAAATATATGAGATAATTATACTAACCTCACTAGAACAATTAATCGCTGGTGTGGATAACATGAGTGGTAGGGAAAATCTAGAATATAAAAGTTGGTTTAATAATTTTGTTAAAGAATTTCGTAGAAGATACAACAATCTTCCTGAAAACTCTCGTAAATTTGTTTGGAATATTGATGATTTTAACGCACCATGCCAACTGATCTCAATAGTTCTTGCAGCTCAAGAATTGACTTATTTGTGGGTTAGAAGAGACCATGAGCTACCAGACATGGACGTACGGTGTTTCGGTCCAATTAATCCAAATGAATTCGTAGAAATATCAGAAGAAATACTCTCTGACAGAAATCTGTATAAGCCATTCAAAGATAAAGAGACAAGAAGTTGGAATGAACAATCTTTTGGCGACTTTCTTGAAAAGCACCTTGTCTGGGTTTCAAGAATGGTACAAAATATTTCTTTGAACAAAGTCAGTATTCCCGCAAACCATGTCATTGGTACAAAGCTCTCTATACCACAAAACGGTTTCTTTTGGATGGTTTACGGAGATATAACCAAGGTTGATGTCGAACTAATTTTTAAAGAGATATCCGAAGGTGCTTCTTTAAGGGCAAAGGCTAAAAATACTCAGATTGGTAAGATACCAGAAGCACAAATTAACAAAGAAGAAATCCTCTCCGGATATTCCACATATTTTTACCCACCCCTCTGGATCGGTGAAAAACCTGTTTTCGACTTCAGGGCCAAGGTCAATGGTCTTCTTATTTTGCCGATACCGACTTACCAGGTGGAATACAAGGATACTATGCTTGTATTTGACCAAAAAGGTCTGTTTGTCGCAGGCACTAATGACAGACAAAAATGTATCAGGTATATGAACGAAATAATAGGAACTGCTATCCTGAAAGGTTATAATCTCGATTTTGTGACTTATCAGGATATCGGAGAATGTACTTTCACCAAAGAAAGGGGAGAAATCCGAAGTTATACTTATGCTAGGTCTATTACTAGAAATTGGCAATTCCAACAACAGATATCCCCCATCACCGAGGAAATTATCGCTTCCTACGCTCACATAGGATGGGAAGATTTGCTCAATATTGTGAAAATTGCTGAAAGCACTTCCATTAATGATGAAACAAGTGACTATTTGATATTCTTTGCGCATGCAAGCACTTACGTAAGGGATGGGAGATACAAAGAATCATTCCTTTTCGACTGGTTAATAATAGAACGCTATTTACGGACTAGGTGGGAATTGTATTTGGATTTGAAAGATCTGGAAAAACACAGAAAAAAGAAACTGAGAGGCTGGAAAATAGATCATGTACTTGAAGAATTATCTATAAGTGAGATTATCGAACAAAAAATCTATGAAGATATATCTTCACTTAAGGACGTGAGAAATAGCCTTTATCATAAGGGATCAGAAGTCTCAAAAGAAAACGCTATCAAGTGCCATGAAATCTCAGAACTTCTGATTAGAAAGGAGACAAATATAATAATTTCGAGAGAAATCTGATCTAAAAATTTATGCTCATTCAATCCTATAAGTATCAGTGAACTACCCAGACTCCGATTTTGAGAAGGGATTATTGTCTTATGTTTACAAATACCAAATAAATTTATTATTAACCGAAAGAAGGATAACTGGCGAAATATTGAATAATATTGATAGGTTGTGATACCAGTATGAAATATGATTTTCCTTTGGATTTACCTTTCCCTCTCTCTAAAGAACAGAGGAATATCGTATGTGAAAATTCCAGATATATTAAGGTTGAAGCCGCAGCTGGTACCGGAAAAACTGAGACGATTGCTAGAAAGATTATTTATTCAATATTAGAAGATAATATTGATCCAAAAAGAATTGTTGCTTTTACTTTCACTGAGAAAGCTGCAAAGGAGATGAAAACGAGAGTTTATGAGTTGGCAAATTCCTTTGGTAATAAGGAAATATCCGATCAGCTTAATGAAATGTATATCGGAACCATACATGCATACTGTAAAAATATTTTAGAAGACTTATTTTCTTATGCTGATTATAATCTATTCGATGATAACAAAGAGATCGCATATTTACTTCGAATAGGCTGGGAACTTGGAATTGATAAGTATGAGAACAGTTATACTAGAAGTGTTTTGGAATTTCATAAAACAAAAAACATGTTTTACAATGAAATGATTAATGAGAGCGAACTAAAAAATAGCTCCCCGGATTTTTATGATAGATTGAAAAAATATGAGCATTTTCTAAAACGAGATAAAATAATGACTTTTGGGACGATAATTCATGACCTAGTTGTGGAGTTAAGCAATAATAAGGCCAAATTGCAAGATTTAAATCTATCCTATCTTTTTGTTGATGAATTTCAAGATATTAATCCTGCACAATACGAATTAATAAAGCTTTTATTATCGCTCAATTCACGACTGATGATCGTTGGTGATGAAAGACAGACTATTTATCAGTGGAGGGGTTCTAATCACAATCTATTTAAGAAAATAGAAAAGGAGTTAAACGATTTAAAAATTTTTTATCTTAATGAAAATAGGAGAAGCACTAGAAATATTGTCTCAAACGCAAATTATTTTGCTAAAACGATAGAAGGAAAATTCCAAGACATGACCCCAACGAGGCCTGAGAATAATCTTTTAATTCAGAACTCGTTTGCAAATGAAAATGAAGAGGCAAACTGGATAGCAGATACTATTCAGGGATTAGTTTCTTCCGGAACATTGAGATACAATGACATTGCTATATTGATAAGAAGTGTCCGAACAAAGGGGAAACCAATCATTAAGCAATTTAGAGATAAAAAAATACCCTATCAGGTAGGTGGAAAAACCGGGCTTTTCCAAAGAAACGATGGTCAAATTTTCGGGATGCTCTTTTCTTGGATTATCGATAAAGATTGGAGCATTGATGGTGAAAAGCTTCAAGGACAGGACTTAATAAAGAGAATAAAGGAAATGTCAACTGATGTGTTCCATATTCATAGCTCAGAGATAAAAAAAATTGATTTTATGTCTATCAAGAGAAAAATCGAAAAACCACTGGTAAGGCAGAGATATGAGAATATTACTGAAATCTTTCAAGATTTTCTTACTTTACTTCACTTTCCGAATTTGGATCAAGAAAACTTGGAAGACGCAGTAGTTATGGCAAATATAGGAAGATTCAACGAACTCTTGGCGGATTTTGAGACTGCGAGGCGAGTTGGAGGAAAGAACATAAATTGGAAGTCTGATTTGAAGGCCCTCTATTACTTTATAATCACATATGCGCATGATTCATATGAAGAAGCCCATCCAGATTTGGAAGAGGGAAACAATGCAGTTCAGATCATGACTGTACATCAAGGAAAGGGTCTTGAATGGCCCTTGGTTATTATATCAGAAATAAATAAATCAGTTTTTCCATCTTACATGGTGGGAAAAGAAGATAAATGGTGTGGAATACCAAGAAATATTTTTGATTCGAAAAGATATGAAGGGACTGACGACGATGAAAGACGATTGTTATACGTTGCAATCACTAGACCACGTGATGTTCTTGCAATAACAAGTATATCAGAAAAGGAAAGCCCATATCTAAAAGACTTGGACACAAATTGTTTTGGGATATGCGATTGGACATCGATTGAGTTTCACAATAAAAGCGAGGAAAAAACATCGGTATTAGAATTTTCACCAAGTGAGATCATATGGTATTATCGCTGTCCTTACATGTATCGACTAAGAAGAGACTGGAGATTTCAGCCCGGATTAAAGGAGGAAATAGGTTTTGGAAATGCCATGCATTCTGTGCTTAGGAATGCAGTAAAACTTGTGAAAGAAGAAGGAATAAAACCGGAGTCTGCAATAAAGGAATCCTCAGACAGATATTTTTATCTTCCCTTTGCTGGCAATTCAACTCATTATAGACTAAAAAAGAAAAGCGAAGATATCCTAGATAATTTTATACGAAAATACCCGGAATTTTTGCTTAATGCAGAAGATGTAGAATATAGAATTCTCTATAGAAATGGGAAAATAAGTATGTCTGGAAAAGCAGATTTGATTCTCTCGTATACAAATGGATATACAGTAGCAGATTACAAAACAAATAAGGATGTAAACACTAAGGAAGAGGTTGAAATGCAAATAGGTGCATATGCCATTGGCTTAAAAAGAAGAGGAAAGAATGTGAATCGAGGTAAAATAGCATATCTGGAAGAATGTGAAGTAGAGGACATGAATTTAGATGACCAGAAAATCAAAGAAATTGAAAATAAGATAGAAGATCTAATTACAGGAATCGAATCGAAGAAGTTTGAAGCCCATGTTAGTGAAAAATGCCCAGAATGTGATATGAGGAAATTATGTCGTTATGGTGGTTACAATGAGTGACATGAAGGATGTTGAAAAATTTAAAAATTTTTTGAAGGAGCTTTTCAGGATTGATTTGCAGGATCTGGATTTTGGTATATACAAGATAATGAAAATAAAACAAGATATGATTCTAAAGTTTATTAACGAAGATTTAGTTCATACAGTCGAATCTGCAATCAGTGGATTCCCGGATAAGGATCAAAACCTGATGACTGATGTCTTCAATCTTTCATATGAGTTTTTATCGCGTTATTATTCAAACGGTGATTTTATTCCCCAGATCAGGTATGGTGGTAGAGATAAGTATATGATCCCTTATAACGGGAAAGAAGTTGACCTATACTGGGCAACGAGAAATTCGTATTATGTAAAAACAACAGAGAATTTCACTAACTATTCTTTCATAGTGTTTGATCCATTTGATCCCAATGATAAATATAAAGTAAATTTCAAAATCAAGGAAGCTGATTTAGATAAAAATTACGTGGTATATGAAAAAAAATATTTTTTTATCGCAGAAGATCCCGTCAACATTCGCGATGAGGAGATTGATATTTTCTTTAACTACCGACCAATTAGAGAAAATGAGAACGAAATTTTCCAGGGAAATGAAAAAACAATAAGTGATTCTGTAAAACAAAAAGCTGAAGAAAATATATTAAATGCAGTTCCTAAACAGCTGAAAGAAATTCTTTCACGCAAGACCTTGGAAAATGAAATTGATAGAACTATTATTAGAAGGCATATTGATATATACTTTAAGAAGAATGAGACAGATTATTTCATAGCCAAAAACTTAAGAACATTTCTTAATTCGGAATTGGACAATTTTATAAAGAATGAGATTTTAAGCGTTGATACCGAATTCATGATCCCAGAAAGAAACAGGTATTTAGCAAAGGCTATTTCAACTTTATGCAAAGAAATAATTGAACAAATATCCCAAATAGAGGATTTCGAAAGAAGGCTGTGGGAAAAAAAGAAATTTGCCTATAATGTAAATTATGTAATAACTATAGAAAAAATGGCCAATAAAGCTAACGGCCTTAAGACAATCAGGAATATATTAAATCACAGTGGGATGGGCAACCAGATCAAGGAGTGGATAGATTTAGGCATTGTAGAAAATGATTTTTATAATAAATCAATCCTCCAAGAAAACTTGAATGGCTTAGAATTAGATGAACATTATGCATCTCTCCCAATCGACACTAAGTATTTCAAAGATTTGGAATTAGAGATTCTATCCTTATTCGATGATCTTGATAATGAACTGGATGGCTGGTTGATTCATTCTGAGAATTATCAGGCATTAAATACAATTTTACCAAGATTTAAGGAGAAAGTACAGACTATATATAGACCCACCATTTAATACTGGGAACGATTTCTTATATAAGGATAATTATCAGAACAGTACGTGGCTAACCTTAATGGACAATAGATTAGCTATTTCCCGAGATTTTTTAGAAAATTCAGGAAGTATATTTTTACATTTAGATCATAATGCTGATTATTACGGCAGAATGATCCTAGATATGAATTTTGGAAAAGAAAATTTCATTAATGAGATTATCTGGAGAATGGGTTGGGTATCTGGTTATAAAACACAGGTTAGCGCATTTGTAAGAAATCACGATGTTATTTTTTATTACGCCAAACATTTTGAGAGCATATTCTTTGATAAGAAAGGCTCTAAGATACCTTACAGTTCATTCGATAAAGATACAATTAAACCAGAATTACAAACGATTTTGAAAAAATGGAATATCAATGGAGAGACTATTAGAAATGTGAAAATAAATATTAAAAACAATAATAATTTTGTATATAAGATAGGACTAGTAACAAAAGAAGGCGAATATAATATAGAAGACACTTGGAATTGTAGCGAATACGAGGACTTAAATTCCAATAAAATAAAGAGGAATGCAAAAGAATACACGCCAAATGGATCTAAGGTAACTCAGAAACCAGAGGAGCTATTAAAGAGAATCATTGAGCTAACGAGTAAGAAAAATCAATTTATATTAGATTTTTTCTTGGGAACTGCAACCTCTACTGCCACAGCACACAAACTAGGTCGAAAATGGATTGGAATAGAAGTTGGTGACTATTTCAACACAGATTGCCTATGGAGAATGAAGCATGTTCTGGCAGCGTTTGGAAAACACGAATCTTGCGGAATTTCCAAGGAAATAAATTGGTCAGGTGGGGGCTTTTTTAAATATCTAGATTTAGAGCAATACGAAGATTCTCTTAATAGTATTAGGATAAGCGAGCAAAATGTTGAAAAAGAGAAATTTAAGTTTCATACTGTAGAGTATATTTTAAAATATGGAATATTAGGGTCTTTGATATTTGTGAATAAAGAAATGCTCTCTGATCCTTTCAATGTTAAAATGAAAATCGTTCAGGGGAGAGTAGAACAAGAGATTACATTAAACCTGGTCGAGACGTTCAATTTATGGCACGGAATAAGTGTTGAGAAAATTCTTCAATTGAATAATCAAACTCGAAGATATGTTTTCATAAAAGGTATAAAAAATAAACAAAAGGTCATAACAATATGGAGAAGCACAAAGAATTTAGATTACGATGCGGAGAAAGAGTTCATTATTGAAAACTTAAAAAAAGAATTTAACATTGACGACGTCCATCAAGAATATGCACAAGTTCTAATTAATAACGATTCTGCGTTGGATCTTTCGGATTATAATATAGAAGTCAAAAGTCTTGATCCAATATTCTTCAACTTACAGTGGGGCGGTTCTAGTGTCGAATAAGAATATTAGAACTTCTAAAAGACTTACTGATGATATCGTTCTTCCAGATTTTTTCTCAAGTATACTTGGTTATGTGGATTTCTCATCCTTGCTTGATGATTTGAAGGATGCCGAAGAAGGATATAACTCCAATGGAATTAGCCATTTCTGTGAACGGATATCTTCTAAAGGCACCGATATAAGCAGTTATGATCGTAGAACTAAAGGATATGTCCAGAAGATCTCATATGGGAGAGAGCACGGTTTTACATTGAAGTATTATCAGTACCTTGCAATCCTCTTCACAGATATGTATTTTGAAATGTTCTTTTCCGATCATTCTAAGGAAAAACAAGAATTTATAAATGAAATTAACTCATTTGTTGATAAAACCAACAGGGGTGGCAGCAGAAAATTGAGTTCTAAGGACTTTAAGCCTCCAAAGTTGGCGTATTACATGGCTACTGGAAGTGGCAAGACCATTGTGATGCATATAAATTATCTCCAATATTTAGAACACGCTATGAAAAATGGTATAAGAATCGATAACTGCATTTTAATAACACCATCTGAGCATATGACAAGGCAGCACATTGATGAGTTCACTAAAAGCGGTATTGAAGCAATAGAATTTAATGGGATGACTCTTGAAACATATTCATCGAGTAATCCTCTGATTAAAGTTGTTGATATAAACAAGTTGAAAATGAGTGAATCGAAGAAAGGCTATGGAGTAACAATAGATATTTCTAGTTTTGGAACTCATAACCTAATTCTTGTTGATGAAGGCCATAAGGGATATAAATCGGATGAGAGGACGTGGGCTCGCATTAGGGACCAAATGTCATCAGATGGTTTTGCCTTAGAGTACAGTGCAACCTTTGAGCAGGCGGTTTCAAAAGATCAAGAATTGTACGACACATACGCACATTCCATATTGGTCGATTACTCTTATAGGCATTTTTTCCTGGACGGATATGGAAAAGATTTCTATATTGTTAATCTCGAAAAGAGTTCGCTGGATGAAATCAAAACTCGAAATACGTTATTGTTGGCGAATTCTTTATCTTTCCTTGGGCAGCTCCTTGTTTATAAAGATAAGAAAGATATCATTAGGAAATATGTTATCGAAAGACCACTATGGATATTTGTGGGAAGTAGAGTTAGCGTATCTGATAACAAGACCACATCTGATATCATTGAAGTTGTAAAATTCTTGGAATGGGTGACTTCACTGTCTAATAAGGGCGATGTCATAGAGCGGATTAAGGCCATAATTGATGGCAATAGCGGCATTCAGGATCAAAAGGGTAATGACGTTTTTAGTCGCAGTTACGACGAGATATTTTTCCCTTATGGAATCAGACCAACCGACAATGGAGAAGCCAAAAACCGAGTTTGTGAGAGGATCTATTCAGAAATGATCTCTACCATTTTTAAATCATCGGAAAATTATGAAATAGGGCTTTACAAGATCAGTGAAACAGATGGAGAGATTGGAATTAAATGCGGCTCTGATTATTTTGGTTTAATTGACGTGGGAGATAGGGCCAGTTTTCTGGAAGACATTAAGAGAGAGATTCCACAGATTGAAATCCATGATGATAAGATTACAACATCACTCTTTAGTAGCATAACTGATGAGCCAGAAAAGGTAAATATCCTGATCGGTGCAAAGAAATTCATAGAAGGATGGGACACAAAGCGAGTGGCGTCTATGTGTCTCCTAAATGTAGGTCAAAGTGAAGGAGCCCAGATAATTCAACTGTTTGGAAGAGGCGTCAGGTTGAACGGCGAAAATCGATCTATGAAGAGAGAGGCAAACCCAAGCAAGGAATTAAGGGCAATGCAAACGTTGTACATATTTAGTTTTAAGGCTAATTATCTGACCATATTCAGAGATATTGTTAAGAATGAAGTCTTATTTACATTGCGTGCACTAAAGATCATAAACAATGCAAAAAATATTAAGCCACCATTAAAAATGATTACCTTAAATGAAGGGGTTGTAAAGGAGTTCCAGAACGAAAGTATGGTTTTCACTTACGACTCAGACATTGTTCCAAATGTAAATTTTTTGGCTACTGCGGAAACAGTATCCTCACAGGAGGCAGGAATTCATAGTATCACACAAAATAAAAAGTTCATTTTAGATACGTTTACTCTAGATTTAATTAACTGGAATAAGATTTATTTCAAAGTTTTGGACTATAAATTCAATTCCAACTCTCGAAATCTAATCATCCCGCCAGAAAATTTTGATTCCTTTGTAAAGAGTCTGTTTTATAGTAATGGTTCGAATTATGAGCTTCTCGTGGACCCGGCTCTGTTTGAAAGTGAGAATTTTCACAATATCGGAATAATTGAAGATGCCGTTTTTGAGATCATAAAAAGGTATATGATCAGGTTTAATGATAAGAAATTTAGAGAAAAAATGGCTTCTAAAAACAACATTTTTGAGAATAGGAATTTTGATGGGCCAATTCCTGACAATTATAAACTTTATGTAGATGATGAAACCGTAAAGAAAAATAATATTCCGAGTATTGTGAGTATAGAAAATTTACAAAGTTACCCCTCTTTACTCATTAAGAAAGTTGAGACTTCGTACAAGCAAATAGAAACATCACTATATACGCCATTGATATCTTACAATGATAAGGGTAAATGTTATACGATCCCAGCGGGGCTTAATGAAGGAGAAGAAAAATTTGTCAGAGATCTAATATCATTTCTCGAAAAAGGCCAACCTATCGGTAAAAAGATGTTAGACACTCTGGAATTCTATTTATATAGGAACCCTACTCGTTCGGGATTTCACTTTTATGTTTTAAGTGAATCTATCTTTCCGGATTTTATCTTGTTGGTGAGAAAAAAGGATGATGAAGGTAGAAATCAAATTATAATTTACATTGAACCACACGGTTTAGTATATTCTGACCCGATTAATGATCCGAAACTTAACTTACCAGATTACTTAAATAAAATGAATAATGAGATAAAAGGATTAAAGACTTATGCCTTCATAATTTCTGTAACAGATAGGGACAATCTTAACTGGGATACTTCAGTCAAATCTCATCTTGAAAACAGAGGAGTTCTCTTTCAAAACGAACCTGGTTACATAGAAAAAATATTAGAAAAGGTCCTAAATTAAGTTTGGTAGAAATTACCTATCTAGACTTCGCTTGTTTTACGTTTGTATTGCATTAGTATAAGTTAGATTATGTAACACTAAAGCAAAAATCAGAGGCAAGTAACCGGCTTAGGTTTTTAAACTTGAGTTTCGCAAGCATATTTTAACTTGAAGCTGTGATTCAGGTACTTCTCTTTCATAGTTTGTTTAACAAATCAGTAAGTCCACATAATGTGTATCATTTCGTTGAACCGGACAACCGTCGTGGTTATTTCCTGTTCGAGGTTGTAATGCTTTTGTTGCCTCGATTCTACTACTATTGATGTTCTTAAGACCTGAAAAATATGTCTCAAAGGTAATAAAAAACGCAGGTTACGCCTGCTACTTAGTTGCAAATAGAAAGGTAGCGGAGATATTGCTTCCCAAAGATAAAGCGGTTGAGTGCTTCTTTGAGAGGAATAGGTTTACAAGGTATCAAACCTTTACGCGGGCCATACCGAACAAGAGAATGCCTTCGAAGAACAGTCCCTCAAATGTTGCAGGAAAAACAGAAGAAACTATGAGTAAGGAATATATAATCATAATGAGAAAGTAAGTATTCGGGAAAATAAGGGGTGTTTCTACTGACAAAATCAAAAAATGGGTGTTAACATATAGCACCAATATAGACAACCCAAAAATGCCATATTATGAAGCAAGTGTTATTAGAGAATTTCGTTTAATAAAAACAAATAAGACTTTTTCTAATTCCATAAATACCTCAATTGTTAGATGTATAACATTCATCAAAGAAAGGCCGTGCTCTGCGCATAACTGTTCCAAATAAAGCTACTCACTCTGCATTAAATTGGATATTGAGTTCAGACTCTCCAAGTATAAGCCAAGTATTTTTCCACAGAATTCATTGAAATCATACACGGGATAGTCTCCAAAGGTATCCTGTATAAGTTTTATTGCTTTCTGTGTACTCTGGTGAACAAGCCATTGACTCCGCACTACCATTATTTTTCTCAAATTTGAAATAATATTTTCGCTATAGTTAGGTACATACTCTTTAAGAAATTGCTCCAACACATTAATTGATCCTTTTTCATGTTTCCCTTTCACCATGTTTTCCATTTCTCTTACATTGATGCCATCTATAAGTGAGCCCAATGCAACTATATTGGCGATTAGATCTTCTCTGCTCTTACATTCTTTACCCACTTGCTCAACCAAATCTTCATCCTGATTCAAAAGTTTGAAGTTAAATTTGTAAAGAGTCAGTTCATTAACCTGTTTCCGGAGACTAGTGACTAAATTGCTTCGTCTCCTTGGTTCATTATATGCCCCTGATCCATATATATACCATCTTATTTTTTTTAAATTCAAATAGAGAGCGGCGTCGATCTCACCTAGTGAAATCCTATATGCTTCAAGATCAGAATTGTTGTATATACCATTGGAAACTAAATTGTAGAGCTGATTGTACAAATTATTCCCGTGCCTAACACACTTAGATATACTCTCAAAGATTACTGGGTCAAATCCAATCTTTTCCAATCGATCTTTTCTGCTGATAATGACTTTCCCAGCAGATGTGAACTCGTATATATTATCAGCTAACTTCTTTGTCCAGTAACTTAAGTAAGACACATCAAATTCTGATTTATCTTCTGATGTAAGTCGATCTATAATGTTAAACAAAGTCCAATGAATTGCTTGTCTAATCTCTGCAAGTTGTTTTGCATATCTTACTACTTCGCTGAATTTTATTGACATCGATTCGTATAGTGACCTAAATTTTTGTTCCAATGCAATATAATTCTCAAGGTCGATTAAGTTTACATTTTGCCTGACATAGTCTCTTTGTTCTCCTATATCTTTCCGAACAAAAGTCTTCTCTTTAGTTTCAGGATCGACTTTTTCCTCGGGATCCGCTAGGTTGAATTCTTCCCTCAGTTTTCGGAGATCTGTCATATACATGTGAGATAAGATTTTATTTTTTGCAAAACTTTCCAAGTTCTGTTCTTCACTGAGAGGTTCTCTATCTACCCCTGATGTAAAGTCTTTAAACCATTGGCCAGTTTTATAAAAAAATCCAACCTTTTTCGGTTTCCTTGTGTTATGGGGCATACTGACTCCACTAACATTAATGGTGATACATTTATAATTTGTCGTTTGTAATGATTAACATACAATCTTTTCAAATAAAATTCATATTTCTATACCAGTCGTTTTCCTTATGGCACCTATAAATCCCAGATCTAACCTTGTGATCCATCTGCCATCTTTGTCAGTGTAACCTGAAGGAACTCATTGCCACGAGGACATTTTCCGCCTTCGTAATCTTTGAAATATCGCTTCAAAATGCTCATTTCTCAACCTACTTTTTAAACTGCTTTAGATTCTTCAATGAATTAGGATTGCGCCCCCGGCCGTCCTTCTTTACCTGCTCCTTAACCAGGTGTGATTCTACCCATTCAACGTCA
>JAKBQK010000367.1 GCA_021835265.1 Thermoplasmata archaeon | reverse complement strand
CTTCCAACCAGTTTAAATTACTGGTTGGAAGTATTCCCGAGAAGGCCTTTTAGTAATATGACGATACTAATTAGTGAAATGATGGTTAAAAAACCCAATGCCAATTTAAAAAAAATATCCTTTAGTTAAAAATTAAAGGAAATTACATAAATAATGAATAATCTAAAATAATAAAGGTAAATGAAATTATTAGCGAACAAAGTGATCTTCGTTTCTGGCATCTAAGTATTTATCGTGCAAGTAAACATCTTAACCTCTCCCTGACTGTATAATCAAAAGATACACTGCGTATCAATGTATTTATTATTCTTCAGGCGTAATTATCTGCTCACACGCTTCTAACACTCTATACTTACCTAAATGGACGGGCTCCTTAAGGTAAGGAGTAGATCGGCTAATATATGAATTAGAGAAAGTGAAGGTAATAACGAAGAGAGTATGTGAGAAAGAATAACCAAGAAGATGCGTTGGAATCAGAAGCAAAACTGCTGCCGCTGAAGTAGGCGGAGTGTGAGGAGAGATCGTTGAGACATGCAGAAAATATGGTGGAGTTTAATTTGACCGAGACTATATTGCACAGATCCTGCTTGACGTTTACAGATGGTTCTTTTTTTTCGACTCACCTGTCTTTTGCTTGAGCTCATACATAACCGCACGAGAAGCGTAGATTAATTCATAACCACTATTCCGGTAAGAAAGGGTGTTAATTCTGTAAGAGTTCGGTTTACCTGTTGGAAGGATGTTGACTATGAAGATTGATTCTTTACTGGTGTAAGCAAAATATTACAGAATAATTCAAACAATATTAATGAAATACGCGCCACGAGATATTTTTTCTCAGGAAAACCAGAAATTGGAAATTGATAACTAACAGCCAGGAAGAATCACGAAAACACATGTCAGCAACATTATCCTTTCGATTAGTCAAGATTATCTAAACCTTTCGAATGAAGGATTAAATTGCCATCCTTAACTCCGCAAATTTCAGTTATTTTGATAGCTCACGATAGAAAGGCGTATTTATTACAAGCTATGGAATCATTATTGAATCAAACATTGCCGAGAGTGTTTTATGAGGTTATAGTGGTAAAGAACTTTAAGGATGAAAGAATAGACAACTTCCTCGAACTAAATGGCTTTTTGGGCATTTTTACCCATGCTAGTGAGGTTGGTAGTAAGTTAGCAATTGGCATTCTTCATTCGCAGGGTGACGTCATTACCTTTCTTGAAGACGACGATATCTTTGAAGTCGAGAAGCTTGAGACAATATTGAGATATTTCTCAAATGATCCCAATCTCTGCTTTCTTCACAATTCAATGTCAAGTATAAATGACTCTGGCTGTTTCATAGACTTCCACTCAATGAAATCTATTACAGCTGTATTCAAGTATAATGATTCATATCTTATGACTTGTAAGATGTTTGGTATAAAACCAACTGATATCATTTATACTTCATGCATGTCGTTAAGGAAAATGACATTGGAACCATATATTCAAGCACTAAGCAAGATTCAATCTGCGCCAGATTACTTTATGGTATTAGCTTTTTTGAATTATGGTTGCGAAGGATTGCATATACCAGATAAACTGACGAGATACAGAGTACATGAAAGTCAAAGCATTCGATTAGGTAGTTACGATACCTTTCAAAAAAGGAATATAGATATTAGAGAACGATGGATAAAGGATTATCATTTAATGGCGAGTACATTCCAAAATAAAAATGTTAAAGATTTGGCTATGTTTTTAACGAATTACAACAATCTATTTTTGCTAAATATGAGAAAGTATAGAAATGTAAGAATGAAATTTATGGCACTGATTGCATTATTTGGTCAAATACAAATTGTCAGATTCTACGAGCCTCTTAGACTTCTGTTTTTTACTTTTGGGACTATTTTAAGTCCACAGGCTTTCTTGAGATTATATTATTTATTTAAATTAAACAAATATTCTGGTAATAGGAAATGATTGTATGGACTCAATAAATGGTCTTCAGAGATTGCAAAAACCAGATAGCGATCAGACCGATACTGCTAAAACAAAAACAAATGGACGAACCAAAAGGTACTACATTATTTTACTCATGTCCTTTATACTTGTGTCCACATACTGGTCAATTATATCATTAATAAAATACTATTATTTTCAGGCCACAATTTTCGATCTTGGGGTCTCTATGGAAAGCTTATGGTCGGTCACACACATGCACTGGACTATTTACCAACTTTTCTTTCACTTTGATTATCAGGGTGTAGTTTTTCTGCTATTTCCGTTGCAATATGCGGGATATCCAGCTATGCTAATATTTCAATCCGTTTTAATAGGGTCTGGTTCTATTGCAGTTTTTTTAATATCAGAAGTTCATGGAATCAATAAACGCGATTCTGTGTTTATTTCAGTCGCATATCTCCTGTACTTTCCATTGTCCGGTATGACATGGTTTGACTTTCATTTTCAGTCACTTTTTGTCCCTATTTTTCTTTTTGGTTACCTATTATATGTAAAGAAGAGATACTTCTCAGCATCGCTTTTATTTTTAATTTCAGGTATTGTCAGGTTCCCATATGTTTTTTTTCCATTGTTATTCTGGATAATAGTTTTATTTTGGGAGAAAAAAATTCTAACTGACAAAAAGTTAACAATAATTGCAATTGTTAATATAATACTACTACTTTCAATTTTATTATCTTCTTATTATTTATTAAAAAATGGATATATCCAGACCCACATTACAGGGGAGCAAAGCCCTTTAGGAAATATTGATATTAAGATATTAACAATTGTAATAATTTTTCTCCCTGTATTGTTTTTACCGATTCTTTCGCGAAAATGGTTACTTTTCCTGGTTCCTTTTATTGGCCTGATGTTTATTGCAAACAATCCTATTTTTGAGTTTCCATATCTATTCGAGCTTCAATATTCAGCATCATATGTACCCTTCATTTTTCTAGGTGTTATTGATGGTCTATGCATAAAAAACAGGAGGGAAAGACTTAAAAAATTTATAGGAAATATATCAAAAGTATTGAATAAAACTTTTAATTTTAAGAATAAGGGAAAAATGAAAATCCCCAGAGCTGCAACTCTGTTGCTTATAGCAGCTATTTGTTCGACACTTGTATTTCAAAGCCTCGGGCCAATTTCACTTCTTTCTCAAGACGGGATAACTTTTGGCTCAGTTGTACATTATAATAATAAAGAATGGCGTGAATTTAAATTTGTCAGTTATTTAATCCCAAAAAACTGTCAATATGTTCTAATTCAGAATAACCTTCCGCAGTTTCTGCCTGGTCCTGCTGGTATTAATATTCGGACTCCAGGTTTTATAGGGCCAAACATTACAATGAGTGAAATTATTAATAATTCGTTCCCATGGGAATATGGATCCTTTTCGTTGACTACAAGAATAAACTTCGTTCTCGGTGACTCAGGGACTGATCAATGGTATACTCAAAGCATGGTTCCTGGTTTTCCTTCTATGCTCAATCTAACAAATGATCTAATAGCCTCCGGGTATTATGGAGTTTTAGCAAAGATGGGGACATTTTATGTTCTTGAAAGAGGATACAGTGGCCCTCCTATCACAGATCAATCTCCTTGAATTATAACTACCACCAACCTTCAATTTTCTTTTTTTCAACGAAGAGGAGAAAATAGTGTTATAAATCCATAAGACCTCACCGCCTTGAACTTCTTGTTCTATAGAGGTTTTCCTAAAACCTTTACTTTAACTCTATATCTTTCACAAAATTCATGACATCAGTCAATTTTAACTGAAAAGCGGCAAAACATGGCTTGTTTCAACATGTTTTTACATCCATTTTCTCGTAAATTTCCATAGCTTACGCTATCCTGTCAAGAAATCTTGCCCTTACTAAGTTGTAACATATTGCTGTGAA
>JAKBQK010000268.1 GCA_021835265.1 Thermoplasmata archaeon | reverse complement strand
CCTCATCTACACCATAGAGATCGGCTATAATATGAATCCCCACGGTCATCTTCAGATTCCTCCATAGAAAACCCCCAAAGCCATTGTGTACGGTGATAAATAAGTCGTATTTAAATATTTATTTAGGCTGTGAGTTTTATTAAAATATAGTGTTGGTTATAAAACTTGGTCTGCCCTAAGTTGTCTAACTGATATTAGCATTATTATATAGGTATTATTATAGTTAGTGCCCGTGATTAAATGTTGCTTACGCTAAAAACAACCTGCGGAAATTTTTTCGCCTGTTCAGATAATTCTGCTGATACAAATATGAACCTGGACCTGGAAACCAGGATGGTGGATGATATTCCACGCAATGCAGCGTCATAAGCTGATGCAAGAGTTGCAAACTCAAAGTCTGCTTTCTTCATGTTGGCGAGAAGAGCAAAGGCTTCCTCGCCTATTACGCCAATTCTTCTTCCATCCGCCAATATGCCAGACAGCTTTCTTCTAATATCAGCAGGATTGTAACCTGCATCATCTATACCAGGCAATGTATAGATCTCTATTTTTCCCCGCTCAAAATTTATGATTCCTTCCACCCTGTCTATACTGACCGGTTCTCCCTTTTTGGCGTTGATCCTGCAAATTCCTGTTGATTCGGTCAGAACTGACCGGGAGGCTATGAGATATCCATTGTGCATGTACAGATTGATCTTGTCGCCGCTCACAAGATCCTCAGAAGCAATCGCTTCCCATGAGATGTTAGCGTGAAGGATTGCAAGATTTGACTGTATCAGCCGGGACAGATCCATAAGGCCTGAGTAAAGGTACTCATATCCCTTGGGAGTTATATGATCTGAATCGTCAATGAACCCGTATTCCCTCAGGCTTTTGACATGATATAAGAGGCCCTGCTTCGTCATCCCAAGCTCGGAAGAAATCTGACTCCTCGATAATTTGCTTTCGGACAGCCTTGACAATACAAGAAGCTGGTTGAACTTGGAGCGGTCTGAAGTCATTGTTCTCTTTGATGTTAGAAGGAATATTAAACTATTCTTTGCCCGCTTTTCTGGTTTCTATCCAAGTGATAGCGAATTGGGTGAATGACAAATGAAGAATACTCTTTCAGGCTAGTCCAATAAGTTTAATTTTCCAGAATTTGACTCAAAACATCTCATTCTTAAGTTGAACAAATTGCGCATAAGGTGAGCAAAATAAGTTTCATTCGTTTTAGGGATAAAAGCTATCGTTGTGGCAACAATTTTGCTTTACGTTTTGCTTCTTCGCCTGAAATAAATATTATGCACACACATTATTGCAAATATTATTTTTTTAAATGCTTTTGCAGAGGTCAGAATTTGATGGCATCTCTTTATCGATTTCAGATATTATTATTCTCACTTACATGCGGTCAATATTAGCAACGAAAATTATATTCACGCTCAGAATGGCTATTCTATGATCATGGATCTCGGGATCAACGGTTATGAAGAAACCCTGAGATTTCAAAGAGGGTTGGCCGAGCTTCGAAATGCTTCAAAAATAAATGACACTGCGATACTGGTGGAGCATCCTGATATCTATACCGAAGGCAGGCACACTCTTCCAGAAGACTCCCTTCCTAGTTCAATAAAGGTTGAGAGGGGCGGTTCTATAACATACCATGGTTATGGTCAACTGGTGCAGTATTATATCATAAACCTCAAGGAGAGGGGAAAGAATGTAAGGGAGATCATAGAAACAATCCATGTCTTAACAATAGAATTGCTTTCCAGCTATGGTCTTAAAGGAAGGTCTGAATTAGGAAAGGAAACTGGAGTTTGGGTCGGATCAAGGAAGATTGCTTCAACTGGAATTGCGGTTAAAGAATTTACAACTTTACATGGATCGGCGCTTAATGTCAGCACAGATCTTTCTAAGTTTGCCCTAATTCATCCATGTGGCTTCGATCCATCAATAATGACATCAATGGAAAAGGAGACAGGTCGAAGAATTGCTCTTGATAACGTAAAGAAAGAGCTTCGAGCAATTATTTCTGAAAGAATGAAAATTTAACTTATTGCTGGATTTTCTATCAGAAAATTGGGTTATTTGCGCTTATAATAAATATTAATAAAGCCGAGAATATCGGAAGGAATCATGGCCTCTACAGGAACCAGCTCGCAGGTTGAACTATACTATTTTCTCGTGCTCATTGCTCTTGTACTAATTCTCAGAGTCAGAAGGACATTGAATGGGCAAAGGTACAGTGATAGGATATTCATCCTGCCAACATTATATGCATTGATTTTGCTTAGCTTTATCGTCACATTGACAATAGAAGAAATCCTAATTGCAGTTATCTTAGCAGTAGTCGCCATACCCTTGGGTCTAAGAGTATCAGAAAATCCTGAATTCTTCTTCAGAAACAATGTCTTGTTTTTCAAAAGATCAGTTGTGCTAACAATCATATGGTTAGGAGGCCTCATCGTAAGGGTATTCCTGGAGATTTTCTATTCCACTGGAAATAATCTTATAAATTTCATTATAACTGGGCTGCTGGCATTTACTCTAGGTCTCATTATCGGAGAAAGATATATGATCTATAAAAAGGGAGCAGTAATACAAAAAACTGGCAAGATCGCTCCTGATGAAGAATTTGTGGAATAACTTGAAGACTATAGTTGAATGTCATCATATAAATAATAACAAAAAGATTTATTAATGGGCAATCGTTTAACTGCATTGGAGGTCAAACTCTAAAATGAAAATAGTCATTAGAAACGATGAAAAGAAAGATAAAGCTGTTTCAGCAATTATTGGTACGATACTTATTGTTGCAATAACGGTGGTTTTGGCGGCAACGCTTTACGCGGTGCTTGGTGGTTTTGGCGGATTAATTGGGAAACCAACTCCGACTGCGAGTATGAGTGTTTCCGTCGCCGGTGGAACTTCAGGTTCCCCTTTCAATTACACACTCACTTTTACTTCTGTTAGTTCTGCTTTAATAATTTCAGATGTTCAGGTTAAAATCGTCAGTTCCAACGGTAGTGTTTACAGTCAGACATTTACTGCACCTTCGCCAAACACAAATAGTTTTGTTGGACCTTCACACATCACCGGTTCAGGTTATGAGATAAGCGCTAGTGGGCTAACCACCCCGAGTGGTGGAATGACTTTTAACACAGTAATATTTATTACGGAACCATCAGGAACAGCATCAATTGTTGGTCTAACTTCAATTAGTTTAATAGACACGTCAACTGGCGGAACAATAGCAAGTGCTACTAACATTTGAAGATTTTAATTTTTTAGTTTTTCCCGCAAATTTGTGGGATATTTTTCTTTATTTTCTTAGTCATTCTTAATAATTGTTTTTCAGTTTAATAATTTTGGGACAGTTTATGAAATATAGACCTACATTTTTTAAACAAAAGCAGTCTCAATGAGACATGCTGATATTAATAATTTCAATTTTCTTTAAACCGAAAACATCGATAAACACTTTTGTGAGGCAAGTTGTTCAAGTTCAATGGCAGTGTTCTCCTATAGCTTAAATAAAACTAAATTTCTACCTGTGTCTCAAAATTTCTTTAGATTTTGCTATTTCTAACCTACGGTCTTATCATTTCCCATATTCAAAAAGACAACTACGATCTTGTTTATTCTAAAGACCGAAATCAAAGATCTGTTGATCCAGTCCAGTGCTAACATTTAACTATAGAGGTTTTCTCTTTTCTCCTCAGGAATTAACTTTACAAGAGATTGATACTGTATGGACCGACGGGGAATTGAACCCCGGGCCTCTTCCATGCCAAGGAAGCGATCTACCGCTGATCTATCGGCCCAAATATGCTATTCCGGAATGGGAAATACAGTATAAAAGTTGCTAAGCATTTTCATACACGGAATAATCCATTCATAGAACTTTTAACGACTTTGAAAGCAAAAG
>JAKBQK010000207.1 GCA_021835265.1 Thermoplasmata archaeon | reverse complement strand
CCATCTCCACGCCAATGGATGAGAGAAGATCCATTGCCCTGTCATATGCATCCCTTTCAGATTTCATGGATGAACCGAAGGCTATGTAAAGCCTGGTTTCAAGATCCATTATGGTGAATGAATATGCAAACAGCCTCTTCTTATGTTCCTTTGCTTTCTTCGTCCCATCTTTCTTTCCATCCCCTTTTTCAGGATTCTCCTTGGCGAGTTCCTTCAATTTCTGTGCGTATGATTCGTAGTTCTTCTTCACCGTGAGGCCATAGCCTGTACCGTCACCTGTTGCGTCAGAATTCTTCACCCCTTTCTTCTTCAGCATCAAAACATGGAGGTTGTGTATTGCAGTTATGACCTCATCGTCCGAATAGAGTCTTTCAATGGTTTTGTATGACACATCAATCCCGGAAATCATGGAGAATATGTCAAGCATGTTTGCGAACATCCTGTTTGATTCTCCAACAAGCTGCTTGATCAATAGCAGCTTGACCCTCTGATCTATGGTAAGTGAATGAGGATGCCCAGGGCCATGTACAATCCGCATTATGGATACCGCTTCGTTTACAAGGGGATCAAGATCCTTCATGGCCATCTTTATTCTTCTGGAGAACTCCTGTTCATATGTTCTCCAGTCCCTCTCCTTTTTAGGATGTTCCAGCCTGTATTTCTTCCCGATGGTACTGTTGATCTCCTCAAGTTTGTATTGAATGTCGTCGCTCCTGATCAGACCCATATGAAATCTTCATGATCTCTTCTTTTATAAATATGTCTATAGACATGTTTATTATGATCTATCAACTTACCATATGTGAGCAGGAAGGTATTCGTCCTTGACAACAAACTGACAATAACAGATGATGAGATAGAGGGTATACTGGAAAGGACTGTGACAAAGCAGGGGACATCAGCCAAGGCTGATGTGCCAAGGAGATACCTTGGGAAGAGGGTTTATGTTATAATTACGAAGTCAGAAGGGGAAGCGGATCGGGAATAGTGTCACGCACACCCCAACGTGGATAATTTTTTTTCACAGCATTACGTGCCCTATTGCTTCCCTGTAAACAAAGGTGCTCAATTTTCCAAGATATTTTATTAAATAATCTGGAATCAATTCTGAGAACTTTTCATCTTTCCTTGTGGCTACAAGGTAACTTAGCGCCATAGTAATATGGGCATGACTGCTCAATAGGTGAGCTGATCTTTTATCTCCCTGGGACATTTTCTCCTTAAGATCAAGCCAGACATCGTCTGCGTGATTCAACGCCTTTCTCTGAGTGTCTGGAAGTTTTGTATCCGGTTCTTTCACCATGTTGTAGAGAGTATCCAGCATGTCAAGCAGTTCCCTTGTAGCCTGGAGTCTGACTCCCTCCCCTATTGAGAGCCCCATCTCTGCTTCAGCCAGTTTCATCTCAGCGTCATACATAAAATATGGATGATCTCTTGGAATTTCGGTGTCTGTTATTTCACAGTATGCCATTTCAGGGTTTTCTTCTTCGTTGTTTTCCATTTTTTTCCTCTCCAGAATACATTATTCCAGTTACGTCTGGGTTTACCCAGTTTTGCATTTTCCCCTTGTGCCTTAATCTCTACGCCTTTTAAGAATAGCCCCGGGCAGATTCGAACTGCCGTCGACGGGTCCAGAGCCCGTTATGCTTGGCCACTACACCACAGGGCTGCGAAGCTAAAATAACAAAGAGACTTTTAACACTTTCTCTTTAGACAATGGTTCTCATAATCAATGGGTGAATACGTACGTTTTTGCAAGATTTACTGTGTAACTCAGTTCCTCAGCTAATCCATTGGGTTTTCCATTTCAAAGACCGGAAGCTTTTTCTTGTATTGATCCCATCGCCACGGTGTGAAGGTCTAAAGAGAGAAAACACAGTAACTTCAGTTGGCTTGATTATTCCCCGCCTCTCTCTAAGATTCCGGACTTGGGCTTTCTGTCTGTCCAGTTCCGAATGTTGGTTTCATTCACGTACCTCCCTTTCAGTTATACACATACTCGCATTCATTCGGTGTATTTCACCTATGTACTGTAGGGTCATTCTGGTTACTGAACAGAATGATTCCAAGCTGTACTTTCGAACGGTACTTCTCTGTTTTCCATTTTGTGAATACCACCCTTTGGTTCATTCCACTACCCATAGGCCTTTACCTTTTACCCTTTGTTATAGGAGAATTATGGGTGAAACAGCTTCATAGTTCATGCCCTGAAGGACAGAGAGTTGCCAGACGCGTTCACCAACTAAACACACTAACTGGCTTCAATGGTTCACAGGACATGTTCCATAATAATATTCTCACATCCCTCTGTCCTACGTCATATTTCTGACAATCCGTATTATCCTTATAATTGAAATTTGTGCATCACGATTTGAAAAAAGCTGTGTTTAGAAAATCTTAATAGTTTCTGGGCTATCGAGAAAGGTGAAAAATTGGAGCGGGCATATCTACTTTGATAGCAGTATGCAGTGGAAAGAGCTTGAGAAACCGTTTCCTGAAATGTGGGAAACAATAGTCAAAGAAACCAAGCAGAACCAGGAGGAGGTACAGTATGATCAACTTACCCTTGAGCTCAATATGGAGGAGATCAGGAATAACAAAAAACCTATTGGATATCTTAAGGATGGTGCCAAATATAAAATGGTCTTCCCTATGGATAAAAAAGAGATCATAATTTTCAGAGGAATTCTATCGGAGGACATCAAGGATGTTACAGAATCCATAATGAAGATACTTAAAAACAAGAAAGTTAAGGCAACTGTTGATTATGATAAGATGCTTCTTTACGAGATTAAAAAACGTAAGAAATGATGTGATCTTCTTTTCAGGCATAATTTTCGGATTTTAGGCATAGTGTGATACAGGTTCCCCTATATAATTTCATAAAATTAACATTGATTAAACAATTCTTATATCTGAACTTGTAATCATGTTCTGATGGTCAGTAGAATAAAAGTTGTTAATGACGTAGGGGAATTAGTTTCAATTTTTCATGCCGCCGATACCGATATAAAAAGAAAATTGCTTATTGACCTCTCCACAAGCTGGATAACGATGCCCACAATAGAACAGAAATATGGTATAGAAGGCAAAAGAGCACTTCTTTATCTCGACAAGATAAAACTTATTGAAAGCCAGTGGATAACCGGGGAGAATGGACCGGAAAAGGCATATCATACATATTACACAAGTGTCCAGATTAACCTTATGGGATCTATGAATGAACTGGCAGACATAATATACGCTACCACGCTCAGTGAAACAAAACTTCTGGAATATGAGGACAGGATTCAGAAGATGATAACCAACGATGAAGGTGTTTTTATGGGAGATGCTGCTGAGAAACTGGATATTTCTCAGACCCTTTTGCGTGGTATAGTCAAAAGATCAAGTATTCTCCAGATTAAAGGGTACAAGATAGTAACAGTAAGCGGAATCATTCAATAGACAAAACATGCAAACGATCCGAGTATTGAGAATTAACCACCGGCCTTTCCGAGATAAAAGGATTACAACGCATGTGGCCCTTACAGCAAGAGCCTTTGGCGCTTCATCTATACTAATTGACCATAAAGATGAGGAACTTGAGGAAACAGTAAAAAAAGTAAACAGAAATTTTGGAGGAACTTTTTCCATAGAAACTGGAGTAGACGCAAAGAAAATTATTTCCAATTACAGGGGAACGGTTATTCATTTGACCATGTACGGCGAACCACTGAACAAAATAATTCCTGAAATAAAAATGTCATTTCGGGAAAGTGATCTGCTTGTGGTGGTTGGAGCAAGCAAGGTTCCCCCTGCCTTCTTTGAAAAAAGCCATTACAATGTTTCAGTAACTAACCAACCCATAAGTGAAGTTTCAGCTCTGGCGATCCTTCTGGATAGGATATTTAATGGAAATACCTTGATAACGTTGGATC
>JAKBQK010000564.1 GCA_021835265.1 Thermoplasmata archaeon | reverse complement strand
GTATCCCTGATATGATCCTTCAGCCATTCAACCCCAATAACGGGATCATCTCTGTTTAATTTCATATGGTATCTCCTCTCTTATTTTCAAGTAGAAGGTTAAAGTTGATAATGTTTCTCATTATAACGATCTATGCTCAAGATAGTTGAGGCTTTCATAATGCTGACCAGAAACGACTGTCAAATAACAAAAGAAACAAGGCACAGATTTCCAGGGTGTAAAATCGCCAGGTTGAAAATCTCGCCTGACAAAACAACTCACCTGATCACATATAATGAAGACGTTGAGGATCTTTACACTGCATTTCAGAAGAAGGGTATTGTTTCGAGCAGAATAGGTACCAATGCTATATGGGCAGAGGCTAACAGCTGCTCAGCATGCCACGCCCTTGCGCTATCAGGAGCTGTGGTGCTGTCAAGCAGGGCAGTGAGTGACGATCAGATTGTTTACAGGGTAATTGCTAAGTCAACGGGAGCACTGGAGAAGATAATTAAGGGATTAAGAGACAGCGGACTTGAACCCAGTGTGACATATCATGATTTCCCGAAGGATCTTACTGACCGGGAAAGGGAGATCCTCTATGAAGTATACGTTCACGGCTTTTTCGATCAGATGAGGAAATCTTCTCTTACAGATATAGCCAAGAATCTTGGGGTTTCAACTGCCACGTTATCAGAGGGGCTCAGAAGAACTCTACGGAAAATAGTGAGAGATTATCTTGAGGATATGCTTCTTGAAACGATTGAGAGCCAGTAATTAATTTAGCATTTCTACTATACAAGCGTTAGCCATGCCACCGCCCTCGCATATCGCAATCAGGCCCAGATGATATCTCTTTATTTTCATTACATTCAGTATTGTCGTAAGGATCCTGCACCCAGTTGCACCGACAGGATGACCGAGTGCAATGGCTCCGCCAAATACGTTTAACCTGCTATCATCGACATGGAATTCTTTCTGCCACGCAAGTGGGACAGGTGCAAAAGCTTCGTTTATCTCAAAGCAGTCAAAATCATCTATTCTCATTCCTGAGCGCTCTAATAATTTGTGTGTTGCGCTAATTGGGCCGAGAAGCATTGTTACAGGATCTGTGCCTATGCTTGCGAAACTACTTATTTTAGCGATTGGCTCTGAATCAGTTTTCTTCAAACCTTTGTCGGATGTTATCATTGTAAAGCTAGATCCATCTGAAATCTGGCTTGAATTTCCTGCGTTTATCATTTCAACGCCTGGAAAAGCATCTGGGAGCGAGAGAATTTTCTCAATTGTTGTATCGGGTCTGATGCACTGATCCCTATCAATAGTCTGATTATTGTCAACCGTTATTGGTATAACCTCATTTTTAAACCAGTTTCGCGATTCATGTGCTTTCATGTGGCTAATATAGCTGAAAGTTGCGAGGTCTGATTTTGACATATTGTATTTCCTGGCAATCAACTCCGCTCCCTTGGCCTGAGAAAACCAGCCGCTTTTCATAGAATAGCGCTTGGATATGGATGCAGTTAGCGGTGATGCTTCACTACTGATATTAGAAGAGAGAGGTACATTTGACATCGACTCGACGCCGCCCGCGAATACTACATCATAATATCCTGCCTCGACACCATGGCATGCGAATTGAATTGCCTGCAAAGATGAACCGCACTGCCTGTCCACGGTTACCCCCGGAATACTATCAGGAAGACCTGCGGATAAAATTGTATTCCTTGCAATATTTAGACCCTGTTGATTGACCTGAGTGACACAGCCCATAATGAGGTCTTCTATAACATCTGGATTTTCTATATGATCAGAAATTAAAGCATTCAGGGCATAAGCTCCAAGGTCCACCGGATGGATCTGCGAAAGCCATCCGCCTTTCTTTCCAATGGGAGTCCTTTTGGCGTCAACGATGTAGCTCTGGTTCATCTGATTCATAACACTTTATTTCAAATCGCTAATTACCTTTTATCTGAAAGTTTATTTATTTTTAATTTTTTGCATGTGCAGTCTGCACGTTAATATATAATGGCTTATCTCGGCAAAGTCAGTAACTTACATTTTCACAAACATCTAACCCGCATTTAGGGCAAATCGTTGTATTGTTAATGCCAGTTCACTCTTACAAATTGAATAGAACTTTTGGGATGAGGCACTGAGAACATAGCCTCCCGTAAGTTGTTTTTTATAATTGAGACCTCTCCAAAAAACTTATGAGAAGTGCCTAATGTAAATTGCATTAAATGGAATTTTTTAACAAACTCCTAAGATGTCCCCAAGGAATATCTTGCACAGTCTTATTTTATAGTTACAGATCTTTACTCCTGAATGCTGTGTAACGATCAACTTATCTTCATGAAACAGATAATACAGGGATTATTATTCCTGTCGATCATTCCAACTGACTGATTTTTGATTACCTCATTCTTCCACAATTTATCGGTTCCATTTGATTATTAAATATAGATTGACAGATTATATATACAATTAAAAGTTATTCCTTACTGTGATCCAAGAGAGGAACAAAAAGATGATCATGTTCGCTATGATCGGAGTGATCATTGTTGCAGTTCCCATATCATTTTATGAGTTATCCAATCCACCAAACCCAACTATTACAAGCGTTCATAACCAAATATCAAATGATTTTTTTTACTTGAACATTACCAATGATTCACCTCACGGTACATTTTATCCAGCCATTAGTTCCACTTCAACTTTTACTTCCAGCGAGTCATTAAACTCCTCGTTGAGTATGAATATTGGCAATAGTTCTGTTTTCTATAACACATGCGAGGGTTTCTATCAGCTTTGTATCAATAACTTCACGATTTCAGGCAATATTAAAGGAAACATCAGGCCTACCAGCATCACTGTCATGCAGACAGAAGAGACACAGTATCCTTACGCAATGAAATTCATGCTAGTTCCGGGATACGAGCAAGCAATTAATACATCTAAAATCAGTTATTGGTATTATACAGACTGGAACAGCAATTTCGAAAATAGTACAAACATGTATGTAGGAGAAGCATCCTGCAATATCTCACTCCTGAATGATTCTGCGATTCAACATACATCATTTGCATCCCAGGCATCGCAAAAATATTTAAATTATAAATTCGAGCTGTCGAACATGATCAACATGTGGCTACATCCACAATACTATGGGCACAATGTAACCAGATACTTTCTAAGTTTTATCGTAAGCTTAAATGGTTTTGGGAAAACCATTCAGACTCAGATCAACATTGAGATAATCAGAGGAAGTGGCACATGAGGAAACCTAGACTCTCTGATGTAGACTTCTTAATTACATTCTGACTGATGGATTAGGAACACCAAGTGCGAGAGAGCGAAAATAATGATTCCAATCCACTCTAAACGTCGTTATTCTATTGCGACTTTAAACTGATAATGGCTGAAAAGTTCTATCTACCATACCAATTTGATTTAATTGGCGCTCCTTAACACGTATCCTATTTAACTTCATAGACCATTTTATTGTTATTAAGGGTATTAACACTTTTCTTGAAGCAAGTTCATAGGTCCGAAGCCTGAATGAATGAAGTTGAATCGCTTCCATCGAACTACATTCAGGTATTGTAAAAAATTAACGGGACAAAGCAAAAAATAGGCTCAAAACGGCTGCCAATCCTATTGAATTCGTGAATAGGAGCATTATTGCGAGTGCTGAAGGATAAATAAATGCCATAGAAAAATATTCATATATACTACTGGCAGACTGGGCAAGGAAAAAGAAAGAAAATAGTATTATTGAGGTAATAGCTCTGAAACCAGATGAAAGCCTTGTCTTTATATAACTACCAATTATTATAATTAGTAGAAGCGCTTCCGCCGAAAGTAAAACTATATTTGCAATCCAGTAAATTCCGAGCGTCAATTTAAACCAGCCCTCTTTAGCATTTCATTAAATTTTTCGTA
>JAKBQK010000494.1 GCA_021835265.1 Thermoplasmata archaeon | reverse complement strand
AAGGCCGTAGAGAACATTATTATTCTAAGGGCAGATGAACTTGATTCATATTGAACTCCTGCAAGGAGATGAAGTATTATAGGAGATAACGCAGCAATCCCTATTGCAGCCGGTATATATATCGTTGAAAGAAGAGTTGTTGAGACCCTAACTAGTGGGGCGATCTGTTGTTTCATACCCTTCCCATAGAGTTCCGAAAATTTTGGCATGAGAATATTTGTGAATGGAATCGCTATGAAGCCAATGGAATTGGAAATCAGCAACGCGAAATTGTATATCCCAAGGTAAGAGAGATTCAACATTCCTGAAACTATGAACCTGTCAGCAGAGGAAGCACCAAATGATATAAGCCCGGACAACAAGATTGGGAAGGAGTATGCAAAGATGTAAGGGGTGGACACAGAATGGCCTGCACCGTGCATTTTACCAATTGACCTGATAACGGCAATAAACTCAATTGCTACACCAACAAAAATGCCGAATGCCCAGCCGATTACCACGGTGTCAAGTGATCTTATATAAGTAGCCAAAAGAATAGTACCAAAGTAGTATGCGGTCCATATTACTATGTTAATCAATGCGGACAACCTGAAATTCTGAGTTCCGAGAAGTGTTCCATTTAATATTCCAAACATTACATTTCCAAAAAGCACAATGCTAAGTAACCTGACAAGAAAAGTGTAAGAGGATGAGTGCAGGAACACAATTGATATCACTGGTGCGAGAGCGATAAGGGTTACAAACCCCGCCAATGCCAACGTTGTTCCATAGCTCAATATCTTATAGACCGTACGTCTGGCAGAAGCAAAGTTTCCAACACCCAGGTCATACGAGATAAAATGCTGCGAGGCTGTTCCTAGCCCAAAGGAGAAAATGGAATTAAAGAGACTCACAATGGCAACGAAAAGCGCAATTGCCCCGACTCCGGAAGGAGTGAAAAGATGAGTTACAATAATATAGAATATGCTACCTGAAAATAACTGAACCCCAGTCCCGGTATACTGAAAAATAGCATCCAAGCCCGTGGATCTAACTGAGGAGCTAATGCTATCCATTCTTCCTGAAGGATAAGGGCTTAACATATAGTCTTTTCTTTATTGATACAGGCAACCAACAATGCGAGCACCAGTGGAATTAAATTTGCTATTCCAACTGAAATAAGTTCAGAAGATTTTTCAATCTGGAAATCAAAAAACTGAGGCTTTATTTGCTCAGTCTATAGTTTCAGTATAACCCCATGAAGCTGTGATAAATAAAACTCGTCAAATATTTTTTCGCATGTGATTTTTAAACCCCATCTCGAAATGCAAAGTTGGGATAAAATACGTTCTTGGAAAAATGTTTTTTTCTATTTAATTGTAAGCAAATTAACCATTAATCAAAATTTTGGCTAAATAAAATAATAATGTTTCAAATTCACAGAAATATTGTTCTGAGTATCCTTGCTAAAAGCCATTTTCTATATTACCAAAAGGTGAACCGAAAAAGCATTTTTTTATTTGGTCTGTTACTATTACCAAACGTTGCCTCAATTAAGCGTCATTATACCGGTTCTTAATGAATCAGAGAACATTCCACTCCTTGCGAACAGACTCTTACTTCCTGTTGACGGTCTTGAATTCATATTTGTGGATGATGGTAGCACAGACGGAAGTCGAGAGATAATTGAAAAGCTTGAAATTAAAGACGATAGGATCACAGGCATCTTCAATGCGCGCAGAATGGGGCATATGGGCTCATACCTTATCGGAATCGAACATGCATCCTCTGAAAACATAGCCATCATGGACGGAGACCTCCAGCACCCTCCGGAAAAGCTAACCTCCATCTCAGAAATGCTTGTGAACGGATATGACATCGTTATATGTTCACGGTATAAGGGAAAGAAGTTCATTGGTGACAGAGACAAGATTAGAGGTATTATTTCCAGAGGCGCTGAACTATTGTTAAAGGTGATGGTAAAGGAATGCCGCGGCATTTCTGACCCAATATCTGGGTTTATAGGTTTCAAGAAATCATTAGAAATCCCTGTCACCCAAAATATGAGAGGTAATAAACTACTGCCATTCCTAATAATAGCAAACCGCGACGCCAAGATAGGGTATGTTCATTACAACTTCTCCGAAAGAACTGCGGGAACAAGCAAAATTGTTAGCACCGGGAATAACTTCGTTCTCAAGTATATTTCAGAAGTAAGCGAAATTAGAAAAGTCAAAAAGCGATTATTAAATAAAATAAGAATTGACCCATCCAATGAACATTAAATTTGGTGAAGTAGGATAAAACAATTTTTTATGACGATCATTGTGAACCTAGTTGATAGGACTCACAAAGAATACAAATTAGATCCCAAATAAAGTCACCCTGTGTAGTATTGTTTGGTTAAACGAAGCTTTTGGAGGATTCGTTTAATCACTTTTGAAGGGGTAGTTAAATATAATTCTTATCAATGGACAGTTGGATGGTCAAGTACGGGATTTTAGGGGGCGGATGGGCAGGTATACTGTCAGCTATTGAAATCAAAAAACATTCCAGTAGTGCCCAAATAGAAATACTTGAGAAAAATGAGCAAGGCCACCTTGGTGGTCTCTTGCGGTCTCAAACCATAGAGGGTTTCACTTATGATACTGGTGGACCCCATATTTTATTTAGTAAGGATAAGGAGACATTGAATGCCATATTGAAAATTATGGGCGAAAACTGGAAACAGATGGAGAGAAAGAATTTTATCCATTTTGAAAACATGATAATTCCCTACCCATTCGAAAATGGGATCTTTATGCTCCCTCCCGAAGAACGCGCTGAAATTGGAATGGAAATAATAGAGAATCTTTTCCATCTCAAGAATAATAGTGAATGGATGCCAGAGACTTTTTATGATTGGATTTACGGTATATTTGGAAAAAATATGGGTTCAAGGTACCTGGAACCTTACAACAATAAAATATGGAAAAGGAACTTGAAAGAATTTGATGCAAGTTGGGTATTCACGCCGGGAAGGCTCCCTCTTCCAGAATTACGTGATATTGTGTTTTCTGTTTCTGGCATCCCTACAGTGGGTTACAAAGAGCAGGCTAATTTCTACTATCCGAAGGTAGGCGGGATCCAGTCACTCTATGAAAGTCTTTTAGAGAAGGCCAAGCAGCTTGGGATAAAAATCCTAGCAGGTTGTGAAGTGAAGAGGGTTCAAAGGGATAAAGAGGGCGGTTGGATCATAAACGGTGAGTACAGGTATGATAGGATTTTGAGTACTTTACCACTACCTGAACTGATTAACATCACGGATGCAAAAAATGAAATTAAGGCTGCAGCCAAAAAGCTTGATTACAACAGAGTTATCGTAATAGGCTTTGCACTTAATCAACCAGCTCCAGATAGAATTACCCTTTATGTGCCTCGCACAGATATAATATTCCATCGATATACATGGATGAGCAACCTTGTTTCTCAATCTCCGGAAGGAAAGTCAAACCTGATAGTGGAAATTACAGTTCCCCAAAATGAGAAAATCGAAGTTCCTAAATTTTTGGAAAATTCCATAGAAGGCCTGATGAAATTAGGTGTAATAGAGGATAGAACTGCAATAATACATTCCAAAGTCTGGGTACATGAATATGGATACCCAGTATATACTATGGGGCACAACAAAATTAGGGAAGCGATATTTGAATACCTCATGTCAGAAAAAATTGTAAGTGTTGGAAGATGGGGCTCCTGGCATTATTGGAATACAGATAAAGTATATGAAGCAGTGATGAAGTACTCTTCTTTGATCTTAGGTTAAACTATTGGTATGAAAGGTCAGGTTTGTCTTAGGTTCTAATAGATAGCTACTAATTCAAAAATAAATAAAATAATAGATCTTCAGCAAAAATGTACAATAAGTGAAGGAAAAACTATTCTCATAATTCACTATATTGTAGATAT
>JAKBQK010000585.1 GCA_021835265.1 Thermoplasmata archaeon | reverse complement strand
TTGAATACACTTCGTTCTGAGCCTCTTGACCTCTAATGACGGTTGTCTACCCATAATAAAGTATGGAAATATAGTTCATAAAGTTATGTCTAACACTATAAAGAAAAGCTTAAAAGCATTCAATCAATACAAAAAGTGGTCTAAATGGCAACATCTATTTATGGTAAATATACAGGAAAAGACAGAAAAATTATGAGACTAGCAACTTATTCTCTTCTTAATTCAGTTCAGGAGAGGACAGCATTCATACTGGACGATGATGTGTTTGATTTAAACGAATCCAGTAAATACTACAACCTAAACTTCGGAGATCAGGAGGCTCAGAACGAAGTGTATTCAAAAACGCACGCCCCCACGGACATGCACAGCTTGATAGAAGGTGGCGATCACATTATGGATCATCTGGTGGAAGTATTCAATCATCTTTCAGCTCTTAATTCGGATGAGGTGGAAAAACTAAAAAAAGAACAGAAATTCGTATATACGCTAAAGGATGTGGAGATTAAAGCTCCATTAAGGCCCAAAAAAATAATACACACCGCTGGAAACTTCAGAGAACATGCAAATGAAGGTTCTGCCGCGGGATGGCCTTTTCCAATACCTGAGTGGATTTCTTTCCTTAAAAATCCCTATTCAGTAATAGGGCATGATAGTTACATAGAAAAACCGGACTTTACAAGTAAGCTAGACCATGAGCTGGAACTTGCCATTATTATTGGAAAAAAGATGAAAAATGTCGAGGAAGGGGAGGCTAAAAAAAGAATATTCGGGTTTACCGTATTTAATGACGTAACTGCCAGAGATATCCAGAAGGAAGAAATGAAAAATGGTCTTCTTAATTTTGGAAAGAATCTTGATACGTTTGCACCACTCGGTCCAGTTCTTGTTCCTTACAGGTATTTCAAGGATCCACACAATTTAACAATGGAGCTTCGTGTTAATGGAGATCCAAGGCAACAGGGTTCTACTGCCAAACTCAGTGTAAAAATAGAGAAAATAGTATCCAAATATTCTTGGGTCACTCTTAACCCAGGAGATATGATCTCAACAGGAACTATTTCTGGAGTGGCTGCTTTCAGAAAACCTGACCCTACCCCATACTTCCTTAAGGACAAGGATGTTCTTGAATGTGAAATTGAGGGGATCGGCATGATGAGAAACGCCGTTAAAAACGCCTGAAAATTTTTCTCATTTTTGATATTTAATAACTCAAAAAAATATACATTAATGTAGAACAAATAAGGTAGATTATATATTTTTACAAAGATTGGATTATTTTCTCTCCCTGTTGCAAAGATCAGAAATAATCATTGAGTAAACCTTCGTGCAATCCAGTAAATCTCCGAAGTTTATATACTCTCTATCCTTATCGGAAAGTGTAAGTCCTTCAAGCCTCTTTAGTCCGGAAGGACCATAATTTACTGCCTTTGCACCCAGGGAATTAAAGCTTGGTGCATTTGAGTACCATAGTTCGTAGGTTTTCTCTGGTTCACTACCTATAATTTCTTTATGCCACTGTTTTATCGATGAAACAACCTCCTCATCTTCCGAAATTTCAGTTGGTGGATTTACAGAATAAGGCTCAGATATCAGGTTTAGTTCAGGATTTTTTTTGTTTAACTCCATAACTAGGTTGTCAATTTCTCTCTTTACTTTTATTGTGGGCCAGTCAGGTGGGTATCTTATATCCAGATACAGGGAAACAGAATCAGGTGTTCTTGATCCCTTCCATGGTCGCCCACCTTTTATTGCAGAAATGTTGACAATACCATTGTAACCTTTAAACTTGGTTCTCTCCTCAAACGCTTTCTTCCAGGTTTTAACCCCTTCTATGACCTTCGTAAATTGTTCTATTTTGTTGGGTACATTCCTTGACCATGCAGTATGTACTACTGTACCACCAGTTGCAGTTAATTTTACCCAGAACGAACCGAAGTGACCCAACATAATCTTGAGTCCCGTTGGTTCACCAAGTATTGCATAGTCTGGGAGTATTCCATGTGATGTTGCATATCGGGCTCCGCTTCCATATCCCCTATATTGTTTGCCTGAAAATTCATCAACCTGAGTCTCCTCTATCTCACCACAAGTTGCAGAAATGACCAGATCCCCTTTCAGTTTATGCCCTGACTTTATTATTGCTTTTGCCGCAACTATATATGCTGCTAATGCAGCCTTCATGTTGAAACTTCCTACACCAAAAATCCAGTCTTCCCCATTTATCTTCTTGACCGAACCAGCCGGTGCAGAAGCACCTCCCATCATAAAATCTTCGTTTCCACTGAATGAAACATCAAGATGTCCGTCAAATTCAAGAGTTGGTCCGGTTCCGTTTCCCCTTAAAATTCCTATGACATTTGGTCTGCCCTCTTCCACTTCCTGCCAAATGACATCCATCCCAATCTGCTTTAATTTATTTGAAACAAACAATCCCATGTTCATTTCGCTGCCGGTAGGGCTTGGTATATTGACAAGGTCAAGTACCAGCTGTTTCAATTCGTTTTCGTCTATGTTTTTCAATATCTCACTTTTAATTGTCTCTGTAGTCATTTGATCACTTCTTAAATATTTAGAACGGGATGTCTAAGCTCCTATCATTCCAAATCCACCGTCACAAAGTACTGTGTTGCCAGTCATATGGAAAGAATCCTGTGAAGCAAGGAATGTTACTATATGAGCTATGTTATCAGGGTTACCAATAGATCTGAGAGGTGTCTGGTTTACCAGAAACTTTCTTCTTTCGTCTGTCCAGTCCTGTCTTGCCCTGAGTGAAGGTGTGTCCATGTAGCCAGGTGCTACAGCATTAACTCTTACAAACGGTGCAAGAGAAAGAGCATAAGATTTAGTAAGTCCAATAACGCCATATTTTGCAGCTGCGTAGATTGGAGATCTTGGGCTTCCCGTAACAATTACGTTTGACGCTACGTTTACGATTGTACCACTCTTTTGTTTATCAAGCATTCTTTCGCCAAAAACAGTTAAGCAATAAAGAGTTCCTTTCACATCAAGTTCAAAGGTATCGTTAATGACTTCTTCGTCAAGTTCTCTCCAAGACTTCATCGTTGCAGCTGTTTCTCCGGCATTATTAATAAGGACATCACAACTTCCAAACTCTTCCCAGACTCTATCTGCCATATTCTTTACCTGATCTAGCTTTCTTATGTCAGCTTTAACTGCAAACGATTTAACCCCTTTTTTCTTTATTTCTTCAACAACACTTTTTGCCGCTTTCTCGGAGCTATTGTAATTAACTACGACATTAGCTCCCTCATCGGCCAGAGCAAGAGCTATAGTTCTTCCAAATCCCTTTGAAGATCCAGTTACCAAAGCATTCTGACCTTCGAGTCTTTTGCCATTTACAACTGGCTTTCTTTGCCAATTTATTTCTTCATCTACATCAGGACTTCCTGGTGATTTTCCCCAACTCATTTTTACACCAGTCAATTATTTCAAGGTTTTACTTAAATTCTATGATTGTGGAATTAAAATAGAGAAGAACCACATCAAATGTACCATACAGAAACGACTTACTAAAGCAATAACTGTCTCTTCAATGGAATAGATAAAAATATAAATTTTATTTTGTAGATAATTTTTCTGTCATACAAACAAATGACTGTTCAATAATTTTGTCTGAAACTTTTTGTATGTACCTCTGTCCAATACTGGCTAATTTTCCAGCCATCATAGCGTCTACGTTCCACTTCAAAGTGGTGTTTTTTTCGTCTCCATCCAATGAGGCATCAATTTTTATTGTAGCGGTGTTTGATTTTCCTTTTGAATTGACGGTTATTAACAGTTTTTTTCCAGCTTCTATCACAGAAAATGATATTACGCTGTCAAATATTTCTTTTATAAATCCTATACCCACCTTTAGTTTGGCATTAATGGTTTTGTCATCGATTACTTCATATGATTGTACATCTGGCATGCAACGACAT
>JAKBQK010000141.1 GCA_021835265.1 Thermoplasmata archaeon | reverse complement strand
AACAGGCAATCCACAAAGCTCAGTTCTGCTGAGAGAGTCGTGATGAATCACATGCTGTCATCGGTGATCCAGATTAAGAAGAATGCCATGGAAATAGAGGATGAGATGGCCAGGATGGGCCATGAGAAGAAGGACGTAGGGCTGCTCATGCCCATTCCAGGCATAAACGTGTATTCAGCTGTGGCAATCATATCTGAGATTGACGACACGAAGAGATTCAGGAGCAAGGAGAAATTCGCCTCCTATACCGGGCTAACTCCAAGGCAGGATCAGTCAGGATCCAGGGACATCAGGGGGTATGTATCCAAGCATGGGCCTTCCATGCTCCGGTTTGTCCTGGTAACTGCAGCACATTCCGTCATCAAATATTCAAAGAGGATGAGGGAGAAATACCTGCACATGGCAAGAAGGATTGGGGCAAAAAGGGCAATAGTATCCATAGCACGGATCCTTGCAGAGACCGTGTATACAATGCTCTCGAGGAATGTTGAATTCATGGATTCCATCGATTCCCTTACAGAAAGAAAGATCAATGCAATGTCAGCAAGGGCAAGGAAACCTTCCCAGGATCCTGACATTTCAGAAACAGTAAAATTATTAAGGGAACAAAGGCTCAGGAGGATGTCAGAAGAACCTTTTTCATAGAAGGTCAAAATCTCATTTATTTATTGTAGATAGAGTTCTCTAAGACCAATGAATCCCGAAACAAATCTTAATTCTATGTGTAATCTAAATTATTAGTGGAATCTTAAGCCTCATGAAATTGAAATATTGTATCAACTTTGGTTAAAGAAAAAATGTAAAAGAATAAAGAAAGATCAGTTATACTTTGATATGCTTTTTTCTTTTCATCAATATTAATACTATTTATAATTTTTTTTACTCATTAGCACAATAGTGTTACAGAAAGATATTATAACGTTCTTTCAATCCTGTGTTGTCATGTGCGGGATAATTTGTTATTTTGGTTATGATAATGCTATTGACTATCTAATAAAAGGTATAAAATCCCTGGAATATAGGGGATACGACAGTTTTGGTTGTGTTCTTTATCAAGATGGAAATTTGAATATTTTCAAAGATGTTGGTAAAATTGAAGAAGTCATAGGAAAATTCTCAATAGAGACTATGGAATCTAATAGAGCCATGTTTCACACCAGATGGGCAACACATGGTGGAATAGAAAAGAAAAATTCTCATCCTCACACAGATTGTACAGGAAAGTTGGCGGTTGTACATAACGGAATCATAGAAAACTGGGCATATTTAAAGAAAAAAATGGGATCGCATAACTTTCAATCAGATACTGATTCAGAAATTATTTCACACATGATTGAGGATTATTTGAAAGAAGATTGGAATCTTGTAGAATCTGTAAAATCAATAGCAGGAAAAATTATAGGACTTTCATCTTTTGTCGTGGTACATAAAGAATTTCCTTATATGGTTGCATATAAGAATGGTAGTCCATTATTAATTGGAATAGGAAAAAATGGTATTTTCGTTTCTAGTGATGTCCCTTCACTAATTGGGTTTACTAAAAATTTTGTTTTTCTCTATGATGGAGATATTGTTACTTTTTCCGAGAAAGATTATGAAGTAATAAATTTTTTCGGGAATAAAAATGATCATTCAATTGTGAATGTGGACATGAACCCTCAAATTATTGAAAAAGGAAATTATAAACATTTTATGGAAAAGGAAATTTTTGAACAACCAGCTATTTGGAAAAAATTTGAAACTCCAAATTATGTAGATTTTAACTTAGCAACTAACTTATTAAAAAATAGTGATAAAATTTTTACAATTGGAAGTGGTTCTTCATTTTATGCTGCAATGTATGGAGCAAAACTATTTCTTGCACAAGGGGTACAAGCAATAGCTGTTAATGGGGAAGAAATATTAGATTACGCTAAGGTTATTGACGATAAAAGTGTCTTCATCGTGATTTCACAAAGTGGTGAAACTGCTGATTTAATTTCAGGACTCTCTAAATTTACGAAGACCAAAAAGATAGGTATAATAAATGTCCCCTCATCTTCCATAGCAAGGAATGTTGATGTTTTGCTGAAAATGAGAGCAGGAGTTGAAAAAGCAGTTCCTTCTACAAAATCGTTGACAAGCAGTTTACTGATATTAAATATATTATCCGCACTTATGAATGATTCAATCACGTTGATGGAAAAGGAACTTATAACTGCAAACAATGAAATTTACAATTTTTTGGTGCCTTCTGTTTTATCTGCCATAGAATCTTCTGCAGAAATTATTCATAAGATGAACAATGTATTTATTGCTGGAAGAAACACCTGCTACACATATTCTCTAGAAGGGGCACTTAAGTTGAAAGAGTGCACTTACATACATTCAGAAGCACTTGATTTATCGGGGTTAAAACATGGTTCTATTTCACTAATAGACAAGGATACTTGGGTAATAGTAATTTTAACAAAGGAAACTATGAATGAATCGCTTATGAATGTTCAGGAACTAAAAGCAAGAGGGGCTAGAATAATAGCAGTTTCACCAGAAAATCATGATCTTTTTGATAAATTTATAAGGGTGCCTAATTTAGGATTTTTCAATTTTATGCCTATTATTATGGCTTTACAATTATTATCATACGACGTAGCAATTTTTAAAAAAATTAATCCTGATATGCCAAGGAATCTGGCAAAATCTGTGACAGTGAGATGAGAAAATTGCAAGAAAAGTATCCGTCAATTTTTAAAGCTTATGATGTCCGTGGGATTTATGGTGATGACATTACGGAAGAAACAGCTTATAGGATCGGAAATGCATTTGGTTCATTTATAGGTAATAAAGGAATAGTAAATGTTGGTAGAGATACAAGGAAAGGTAGTAGCGATCTCTCAAAATTTGTTATTTCAGGGTTATTGAATTCTGGTTGTGACGTTCTAGATTTAGGCATGGTACCATCTCCTATTCTCTATTATTCGACAACTAAGACTTGTAGCACCGCAGGTGTCATAATTACTGCATCTCACCTTCCACCAGAATGGAATGGTTTTAAATTTTGTGATAACCATGGACAAGTAATTTCAGAAGGAAATGGGCTTGAATATATAAGAAATGCGTATCTTCAAGAAAATTCGCAAATTCATCAAAAAGGAACGCTTAACACATATTCAAAAATATTAGAGGACTATTATGATAGTGTTAAAACTGGAATAAAATGTATTAGGCAGAATTTTAAAGTCACAATAGATACCTCAAACAGCGTGCCTTCCTTGTTTTTGCCGAAGTTATTCAATAAAATAGGTATAAATTCTATTTTCATTAATGATAAAATTCTCGAAATACCTGTACATGATGTTGAACCTGGATTGTACTCCATGGAAATGTTAAGAGAGTTTGTAATCAAAACAGATTCTGACATTGGAATAATGTATGATTCTGATGGAGATAGAATTGCATTTGTGTCTGAAGATGGAAAAATATACCCAGATGGAGTAGTGTTGATAGCGATATTTTCAATAATTTTTTCCCAAAAATTTAAAAAAGGTTCTGTAGTACTGGATGTAACGTGCCCGTCATCTCTATCAGATTATATTAAGCGATGTGGATTTACTCCATTAATAAGCAAAGTTGGCCATAATTTCTGCTCATCGATGGCATTAAAAAACAAATCATTGTTTGCGGCCCAGTTTAGTGGCCATATATCATTGATGGAGTCAGATTACAGAGATGATGCTATTTATGCAAATCTTAAACTCCTTGAATTCGTGTCTAAGCTAGATGAACCTTTAAGTGAATTTATCTCAAAAAATATTCCAAAATTCTATTATGAAACTACTTCTTTGGAAGTTCAAGATAGTATGAAATTTACTTTGATGAAACGTATAATAAAAAACCTCAAAGAAAAGGAGAAACAATTTCTAGAACTTGATGGCATTAAGGTTATTCATTCAGAGGGTAGTTATAGA
>JAKBQK010000404.1 GCA_021835265.1 Thermoplasmata archaeon | reverse complement strand
TTGCTTAAAGGATATGCGTAACTATAATTATAGTTTTCACAATATTCTTCAGTGGATAGAGGATTACAACCTGAATCATGAGAGAGAAAACCAAATTCTGCATTCTGCTTAATTTATAATATTATGTGAATTCTAGGTTAGAGGTTTTCTAGAAATCTCCTAGCCCTTTGTTCACTGGAATGATATTCGTTAAACTTCTTATGCCCCTCCATTGCGATGCTTTCCCAAGAATCATCTTTCAATGTCTTCAGTATTTTATTTTCTAACTGGTAGGTGTTTGAAAAAAATATCGCTGATTGCATGTCTTTAAAGTCGTTAGGTATTTTTATAGGAAGATATGGGGATACCAAGCAGGTTTCATAATAAGGAATCTCCCAATATCTAAATGTATCAAATCCGGCTCCCGGTAGAGATATAGCCATTTTGCTCTTTTGGATTATATCAACAAAATCTAACCACGGTATACGTGGGTTTTTTCTATTTTCAAATTTCCTTAGATTTAAAAATGCTTTCAAATCATGTCTCAACGCAAATTTCTCCAATATTTTTGAAATTTTTATTCTGTAAGGTGTATTTGGTGAGCTAATAAAACAGAAATCATACTCCTTATCACCGTTATGTTTTTTGAAGTTATGGGCGTTAATCGTTAGGTTTAAAGATATAATGTTTTTTTTGACTAATTTAGGGTTGAAAAGATTGAAAAAGGTGTGGGGAATCGATACGGCAGTTTGAGTACTTAATTTACTATAGTAGGAAAAGCCCAATTTCTTTAGCGCTAAAGCCTTCTTGATCACTGAAAAACTATCAGCATAAAGTTCTCTTTTAAAATATACTTCATATTCGTTGATTTCCTTGAGTAAAAATGGATCATCTCTTCCGTCCAAAAACACAAAAGGAACTCTCTTCTGGGTTCTCATTCGATCTATAAGCTCCTTATTTTGAGCTTGAATGGAACTGACTACAACTAAATCATAGTCTTCATCAAAGGGGTTTTCTGATTGACTTCCATAGCCTTTTGAAACAGTAACAAATTTTCTGTGCGATTTTATGCCATTTGGCAGGGTAATATTTCCATTATTGTCTTCTACTACTTCATCACCTTGATCGTCGCAAGCTCGTATCTCGCCATTATTATTGGAGCAATGATAAAATGGTTTTCTGGGATAGTCTATAACTTCAATGCCATTTTTCACAAGACCATTGTATAAAACATCAGAAAGTCCATCTTCATGGGGAGTGGTAAAGAGTAGTATTTTCACTCTGGAATATTAACACTTACTATTTATTATTCACTCTTTCATTAGCGTAATTCCATATGGGATCGCACTGCAATAACATCTCGTTATGAGGTAAGTTTCTGTTTAACAGTTGTCTAATGGTCCTGTGAATAAATTCTCAGATGTATCATACTTCAGCTTTTGGATCCTGGCTCACCATTAAACTGCCATGGTTGAGTAAAATAAATCAACATAAATTTCTGTTGACTGCATCATTTGCCAAGTGTTCGCAATCGGTCATGGAGAGTGGGAAAGCACTGGTACGTATATGGCAAAGGATATAGAAATAAGAAAACAGACCCGGTTCCATTTGAACAAGGATGAATGCTGGGAATTGGCCGGAAAGGTACCAAAGGAAAGAACGAAAGCATTTGAAGTTAAAGGGCGTATATACTTTCTTTCAAATGAATAGAAAAACATACAATGAATTACTGTTGCACCCTTTAGAGAAAAGCCATGAATAATAAAGTCAAATTGCAAAATGACAGAACGGGTCACGTAGGTTTGTCTGGATCCATATCTCTGGAATGTTACGTAAACCACGTCATTTTGAATGGGAAGGAAAACAAAGAATGTCAGGTAATACCTAGATCAGTAATTTCTCCCGCTTTAATGCTTCATCCCTATGTTAAACCGTATTTTTAGATTTTCAAGCTCTTGAAATCATGGAAAGGATATCTTTGCACACACTTTCATTACTCAACCCATGGCAGAAAACGCTGGTCACGAAACCTGAATTTTCCAATAGTTATGTTTACCACTCTATTGGATTCAACCTTGGGGGTATGGTTGAAGATGGTTGAGAAACAATTACTATTTCTGATCCCCAAGTCATTGAGTGATCGATCTCATGAATTCATACCGAAGCAAAACAGAGACAGAAAGATCTGCTGAATCTGGACAACGTCTCCAAATCACTTTATCAGAATGACCAAAAATAGTCCCTTTCAGTTTGGAAATCGGATGATGCCGTTCTAAGCTCACGCTTCAGGCAGGTTCAATGTATATAACACTAATATTTACACATTGCACAATTCTTGAATCAATGAAATTCCTTCGTTACCAGGCAAGGAATCTACACGGAGAAATTAATTAATCACTGATCGCGGGTTTTATTATACACTCTATGAACTTTCTCAGATATTCTTCTTTAGACATCAATGAATTAAACAGTCCTCTTGATTTTGTTATGTAGTTTTCTTTGTTTTCATCATAGATTTCTTTGAGTTTTATGATCGATTGAAGAAATTCAGCGTCTGTTGAAGCACCCATACAGAGTTCCTTATCAAACAGCATTTCATTCTGGTCAATTCTACGATAGACCACTGGAGTATAATGAGCCAGAGTTTCTATGGAAACAAGTGAGGAAGCTTCTGAATAGGACGGAAATAACACTGCGTGACTTTTCGAGATCAATTCCTCAAGTTTTAGTTCTGGTACAAACCCTAAAAAGTTTATGTTAGGTGAATTTACTCTAAGTTCATCAGACATTGTGCCACTACCACAAATAACCAAATTAATATCCAATGGTAAGTTGTTCATCACGTATTTCAGAGTTTCAATTCCTTTGTATTTTTCATGCCTTCCAAAAAAAAGCACAGTGAATTTTTCATATTTAGGTACAATAGGTGGTTTATCGTAAAGCCATGTGTTCGGCAGTAGAACATTCCTAGCTTTATCCGTAAGGATTTTTTGTTGAGATCTGTTTAGAACGTGAATTATTTTGAAATTAGGAAGGATATTTTCAACTATTTTTCTCTGAAAGTAATTCCTTTCTTCTTGTAATGCTGGATCGTGAAATCCATAGATCATCGGAATTTTTATTTTGGATACTTGTTTCAAATAAAAGAAATATCCTCCGATAACATATGCGACATCAGTTTCGATCTTCTTCGGGAATTTAGACGCTCTGAGGGGTATGTGTTTAGATTTTATAAACGGTAGCTCTTCATACTTGAATTTGGCGTTCTCGAGCAATTGTTCCATATTAATTCGATACAGATTATTTGGACTAAAACTTAATGATAATACTGTTACTTGAAAATTATTGTCTTGCAAAAGGTTCGCAATGGTATAAATCCATCTTTCCCCTCCTCCCCAACTTCTCAATGACTGTGGAGTTAAGAATGTAACTTTCACATCCTGTAATCGCATGATTATATTAATTATAGCAACATTGAACCCGTATTTGCCCGGACTTAACGCTACAAATTCAATTCGATATATTGTTTTATTGATTTTTTGAACAATCTTTGGTTCTTTAACCATAGTTAAATTAACGCTCTTTTCGTTTCTTAGAACTTTAAGTAAGATTTGAAAGTGGTTTAATGTCGATTCAGGTATAATAGTAAAACTGAGCAATTGTGGTGGCGTACTCTTCACATCTTCAGTTACAATAAGCATTTATAATTATGGAAATTTGTGCAACTCTGTGGAAATTCCACAAATTGTCTGTGTAGAATATGAGTGAATCTTACTTTTATTGGTATTGAAATAAAAATTAGAGTATAGTTTTTAAACGGAATTCCAATAATGACTGATGAAATACAAGATGGTGATATTCACTTCATCGAACTTAACTTATTGGGCTGGAGTTGAAAGATCTCTGTATTATTATAGCTTGTACTCTCCTGAAAATTTTGACTTAGAAAATAATTCAGTTATATTGCTCT
>JAKBQK010000101.1 GCA_021835265.1 Thermoplasmata archaeon | reverse complement strand
TCATGAAGAGGTTAAGAAAAACAAGGAAGACTATCTATAAGAGATCATTTCTTTATATCACTGAAGAAACTGCAAAAGAAGTAGCAAAAAAATACTGGGATTTTGTAAAAAATAATATTTGATCAGGATCAAGAAATAACAGAACTAAATTATTTGTAATTTTTGTTTATAAGTTCATAGTAAAATTCATCAACATACCCATAGCCAGGGACAAAATGATGATCTTTCATTGTTCCACTGTGTTTGAATCCGTTTTTCTCTAGGACTTTTTGCGAGGCCTCGTTAGGTTTGTAAACGTTTGTATAAAGTTTGCGAAGGTTCATGGTACTAAAAGAAAATTCCACTATCAGCGTCAGAGACTCAGTCATATAACCCCTTCCCCATTTATCCCTCGAAAGGTAATATCCAACATGTCCATTCCTGTCAGAATCTATTGGATTTATGCCTATTATTCCAGCAACTTCCTTTGTCTTATTTTCAATAATTGCAAAATTTACACTCTTTTCATAAACATTTGCTGAGTTATCTATCCATTCATACTCATCAACCAGTGAATAAATTCTTGATGGCGATGAAAGGAATCTGTGTACCTCGGGATCATTGATTATTCTGTAAAGGACAGGAGCATCCTCACGAACAAGTACTGCAAGGGATACATGATCTCCACTGCAAATGACAACTCTTTCCATTGTAAACCTAATTCATGCAAACTAGTTAAATGATTATATCTCCTTATTTTTATAGAGTGGTTATCATGATCATAAAATATAAGGAGTTTATATCATATTATAAATGGATTTTGTAGTTTCACACCACCTGCTACCATCTAATATACTTGGCTATTCATCTTTTACAGTTAATCTAATTCTTTTGCTAATAGGCATAGGCCTGAGTTTCAGGGGAGAAAAGTCATGGAAACTCATAATGCTGGCTCTTGGAGCGTATGGAGGCTTTGTAATCACTGCATACATTCTGGTAAGATTCCATTTTACGGGTCTACCGACCATACTCATATTTGCAATAGGTGCAGTAATAGGTGCCGTCGCATTCAAGTTCCTTGCTGAAATTGCCATATGTGCATCTATCGCATTCACAGTTTTTATAGGACTGAACTACGTATCTGGAGCAGGCGTGGTGATTGCAGGCATTGCAGCATTGATAGCGTTCGTTGTAACATATTACAGATTCAACAAGGTTGTTATTTATGTAGCTGCATTCGCAGGTGCTCTCGCAATTTGGATTGCACTATATGGTATGGGTCTGCCTGACGTTAGTGCACAGGTTTTTGCTGCTGCAGCGATGATAATGGGGATTGTATTGCAGAAATACGAGGCAAGTCAGGATAAGATTGAAAGAAGCAGGATCAGGTCAGATTACTGACAAAAGCATCAAGTTTGTCAATAAATTTCTGAGCATCTTCAGTACACCCATAATCTGCATATCTAAATATTGGCGCATTAGGATCATTGTTAATCGCAAGAATGTTTTTGGCATATCTCAATCCAACAATGTGGTAATCCATCCCAGCAACACCAAGTGCAATATAGAGATCAGGGGCAATGGATAATCCTGTAAGACCAATTTGCTGTTGCCTTGGCATCAATCTCATATCAACCACTGGTCTAGTTCCACCTACTGCAATACCTAGCTTTTCTCCGAGATCAACAACATGATCTATGGTTTGCTTTCTCTTTACGCCTCTACCAATGCCAATAACAATGTTAGAAGATTGCAGCGGAATATATTTCGATTCAATTATCCTGTTCTCAACTATTTCGTATCTTTCCGAGTTCTTCAGATATATTTCCCGAACAGTCATTTCTCTATTCGTTACTTTCTCAAGGAATATCCCCGGTCTTACTGTTGCAATTTCAGGTTTTGTTTTTGATGTTATCCTTGCAACAATTCCTCCACCAAAAGCTGGCTTATATTGAATAAGGTTTTCACCCTCAATTTTTAAATCCACACAGTCTGCAGTTAGTCCGAGGGATAGTTCAGCAGATATAATACCAGCTACATCCTTTCCAGCTGAGTTTGAGGGAATAATCACAAATTTTGGTCTTTCCTTTCTGATGTAATCAGCCAGGAAGCTAGAAATTGAGTATATATCTTCTGAGTTAAAATGAATATACTCACTTGCACTCATTCCATGGAGCAGGTTTGGATCAACATTTCCTATCATAACTGGTTCCGCATTTATCTGGAACGAAAGATCATTGAGTTTTGATGCGATCTGCATCCCGGAGTCTCTGTCATCAAGTGCAACTCCAAGTATCTTTCCACCTGAAAAATCACTGTTGAGTACTGTTTTTTGAGGTCTCTTTTTGCTGCCTCCTTCTCTCATTTTATTGGATAACAGTTCAAACACTTCATCAAGTGATATCATTTTAACCGTTCTCTCATTGTGTAGTGCTTCAGTTCCAGAAACAACTGTCAGAGATGCGTCGTTGCCATTGATATCAAGATTCATGCTCTCAGAGTTTACAATTTGGACCTTATCCTTCATTGAAGGAGTACCTTCAGGAACCCTCCTCGCCCTGTTAATTTTTTCACTCACTGAGACAAGCACAGGAAGAGAAGTCGTGATCACTCTTGTGCCCTTTTCATAATCCTGTTCTACAGTAACCTTCTTACTATCTTCCATTATTTCAAGCTTGCTTACTCCCGACACAAAATTCACACCTGCCATGTATGATGTTTGTGGAGGTACTTGACTGGTCTCTCCATCAAGGGAGTACTTCCCTGCAAGTACAAGATCAGGAGATTTTATTTTTATAAAATGAGATAAAATTCTTGAGGTTGCCCATGTATCCGCACCTCCGAATTTCCGATCCGTTATTAGGAAAGCCTCATCTGCTCCCATCTGAAGGCATTCATCAAGAATATCCACTGCCTGGGATGGTCCCATGGATGTAACTATTACTCTGGCACCGCTCTTCTCCTTAATCCTAATCGCTTCCTCCACTGCCCTTCTATCAAACGAATTGATGCTTAGTGGTACTCCTTCCCTAACAATTCTTCCAGTTTCCGGGTTGAAGGTTATCTTGCTTACATCAGGTACCTGTTTTGCCAGAACAAGAATATTCATTGTAGTTCTACCATTATATCCCCATTCTCTACCTTTGTTTTATACGACTTAAGGGGCGAGATACTACCAGAGCCTTCAGGAGGGCTAATAACCTCACCATTCTTAGGATTGAATGTTGCAAAATGGTTTGGGCAGATCAGCTCATGGTTGTCCATGAAGCCCTCTGAAAGATCATATTCTTCATGTGTGCAGAGATAAGATGTTGCAAAATAATTGTCCCCATCCTTTATTATCAGAACCTCTATGCCGTCAACTTTTACCTTTGCAAGATCTCCATCCTTCATGTTTCCGTCTTTCGCAACTTTATACCATGTCATGAGGTTCCATTGATTTAAACTATAAATTTCTATTGTGTTTTAAATTATAGAGTTCAAACCAGCCTTCTAATTTATTCGTAATGTCATGTTACCCCTGTAAGGTTGTTAACTCACATAGTGGGCAATTCCGTCTGTTCTTAAATATCATCGGCGTGATCATATATAATAATAGCTCTGGGATTGACACCAAACTTCACACATTCTAACATCTTCAAACTTGTCCTATTTGATTATGCAAATGGAAAAGGTTTACCACCATGATTCAACGGACTTGAAATAAAGATAGCTACAAGGCAGAGAATGTCAAGATCTGGATGAATCATGGGAAACAGTAATCTTTAAAAATAATTGCACAAGTTATGAAAATGATTAATAAAGATAATAAAATATTGAACTGTGAGTGTATCAGCAAGGGGAAAACCATCAAGGGTAAGAGTCCTTGAAACAGTAAAAAAGCTGGATTCTCCAACGCTTTCACAACTAAGTAACGAATTGAAGATGTCAAAAACGGCCATTCTGAAGCAGGTCAGTCTGCTGGAAAGGGATGGAGTAATTTCAAGAA
>JAKBQK010000451.1 GCA_021835265.1 Thermoplasmata archaeon | reverse complement strand
CCTTAGTAGCAGTAACAACCATCGTAAAAGGTATTGCTGGTTTACCAGATCCCTCCGGAAACCTGAAAAGACCATCCTCATTTTTCACCATTCCCGGGAACTGCTCAAAAAAGGAATGGTTGAACTCTTTGAAATTTTCAAGTCTCATACCACTCTCAGCAATTCCCTCAAAGATGTCACTAAGCCTGACCATAAACTGGTAGTTGGGTGAGGCATCGTACATTGTCCCACCCACGTAATCAAGACCCTTATATTCATCAGGGTTCTTTTTGAAATAATCAAATTTTGCAACCAGATCTCCAGATTGGTCTGCATCGAAAAGATGAGCAAATGGATGCTGATCGTAAAGGAAGAGTTTTCCACCCCTTCGCAGGAGGCGGGCAACAGATCTCATTAGCGCCCTGAGGTCAGGTATCCAGACAAGGACACCTCTGCTGATATAAACCAAATCAAATTTTCCGTTGAAAGTATCCGGGATATCCAGAACGTTGGCTTTTACGAATTCTGCCTTTATCCCAGAATCTTCGGATAGTCTTATGGCTTCTTCTATAGCAGAATTTGAGAAATCGAAACCTACGCAAGTAGCACCCAGATTAACCATGGAAAGGGTATCCTGACCACAGTTGCAGCAAAGATGGGCAACCTTCTTAGCTCGGAGATCAGGAAGAAGACTCTTTTCAACATGATCCAATGTACTACTTCCATCTTTGTAAAACTGAGCTTCTCCGGTTCTGTGGCTTGTATGCACAGGGGTCACCTCGTCCCACGCTTTCCTGTTTTTTTCAATATATTCATCTGTGTGCATTACTTTCGCAATTGTGATCGTTTCAATATATAGTAATTTTGTCGGTCCCCGTCATTGTCTAAATATGGTTGACGGATATCGGCGATACAAGTAGACTCTGATTTCTAACCTCCTGTTGATTTTATTCTGTAATTCTACATAACCATGGGTGACATGCTCCCTTTATCGTTGCTAATTCATTATCAGCAAATCTATTGATCAGACTCACAATCTTCTCCTTTCCTATAAGATAATCTATGATGATGTTGGTATCTAGAACGACCAAGTAATCACAAACCTTCAGTGTTTCTTACCCTGTCCTCTTCAATCTGCTTTCTGAATTTTTCTAGATTAGTCGCATCTGATTTGAAGGCGCCTGCAAAGCTAGAAAAGTTATTCTTTCGTTTGGACACCTCAACAAGTTTGAGCACTACGTCAGAGAATGACATGTTCTTTCCCTTCGCTTTTAGCAGTGCATCGTACGCAGCATCTGGCAAAGTAACTGGTTTTGTCATTGTACATATACGTAGCGTATACGTATATAGTTTCTTGGCAAAATCATATGACTTTGAGAATGTGAGCCAGAGTACTTTTCATGCCAAAATCCGATATTCCCGTATCCATTTAATTAATTGATCGGCTCCCTACCTACCCTTTGGACTATGCTTGCAGGTTTTATTCCTCTCTTAAGTATTTCACAATCCACGCCTCCATGGACTTTTGCATGGTTAATACCAATTGGGGGACTTATAATGGGATTGATTCCAATTGGATTTGGAGTTGGTATAATCATGGCTGCGACGGCACTTTCTGCACAATATTCAGTTATGCCTCAAGACATTGGAGCCTTGAGTTCTATTGTTCAATTCATGGGATCGCTGGGGGAGCAATTATTCTATCTTTAACTACTCTCCTGGTCGACGTGTCTTTTAAGAGCCAGATCGCACTTTGAAATTCGTCTCCATCCTCTATGTCATTTGCAATACGAGAGGCTTTTCTGGTACTATCTATAGTATCATTGGCCGCCGTAATTTCATCATTCTTCATGACCGGAAGTCTACCGGTTTCCGTTAAGAAGGGGCTTGAAGCGTAAGGAGCCTATTGTATAATTTTATATATTATATACCAATATACAACATAATGGAGAACAAACCAATAATACACTATCCAAGGTTAGACACTGTTCTTATGGTAGAAGATGCCCTGAGAAAAGCGGAAGAATATCCGTCAAAGAGGCAGCTTTGGCTTTCCCTAGAAAAGAAGGTGATGTACCAAACGTTTAATCTTATCATTTCGTACTTGGAAGATTCGGGTAAGATTGCCCAAAATAAAGGTAAGATAATCTGGGTGTGGAATCCTGAGCTTGTTGGTAAATACAGTAATGGCAAACTGGTGTTGAAGTAGTGATTGATAAGAAGATCACTGTGGTGTTCGCAGATGAAGACACACAGAGGGCATACTTTAAGACCAGGATGGACAACCCGACTCTCTACAAGTTTTTGGAGAGAGCTACGGATGATCTCAAATCAAATCCATTCTGTGGAATTCGAATACCAAAACGTCAGATACCGAGAACCTACGTGCATAAATATGGGATCGACAATTTGTGGAAATACAACCTGCCTGACGCTTGGAGGTTAGTGTATTCTGTCGCAGGCAGTGAAATAGAGATAATTGCAATATTGCTGGAGTGGTTTCCTCATAAGGAATATGAAAAGAGATTCGATTATTGAATTGTGTTTTCGTGAGAAGCATCACGCAATGAACGATAATCTGCAAAATAAAATTTTCAAGGAAACCGATGAAACTGTCGCAACTGCTCAAGATACATTTCCTAAACTAACTCAGAAAAATTTAGAAGTTGCTCATGGTACCCATTTAATTAATTAACCGACTTTCTACCTATCCTTTTTTACTATATTTACCCAGTTCCAATGCAAAATTCCTGATCAAGACTATTCAAATATCAAAGCTACTTATAGGGACTGATGGATGCAGAACTTTTGTTGAGAAAGCCCGTAGAAGCAGACATTGAAAGTATGTACGTTATGCTGGAAAACTCACTGAGTCCGTATCTGACGGTTAACAACTCTTCCTCTAAGAATCTCCAATTGATCATTGATAGAAATATCGTTGAGGATTACGTGAAGGGGGATGCTCATCTGTGCATAGTCGCTGAGATCAATTCTGAAATCGCGGGATGGCTGACTGGAAGCAGCAAGACTGACATTCTCTCTGAGCATAGCTGTTCATTAGAGGATTTTTATATCGAAGAGATTGTAGTCGATTGTCACTACAGAAGAAAAGGTATCGGTAGCTTTCTGTTAAGAGGAATCCCAAAGGATCAGTTGAAAGCTTTTGTCGTAGATACACCACTGATTAATAAACAAGCTATTACATTTTACGAGAAAAGCGGATTCGTAAAGGTTCTCGGACTATCAGAAGAATTCCATAAGACATGGACTAGGATGTCAAAACCTGTCTGATCGCATTTGACTTGGATTTACAAGTCGTCATAAACGTTCTTTCTGTTTCCCACATCAACCACAAGGATCACGAGTTTCTCCCTTTCTATACTCATGATTACCCTGTACTTTCCAGTTCTCAAGCTATAAAGTGGGACTCCTCTGAGACGTTTAACGTAATGAAACGGATTCTTGCTGACAAGCTTCATCTTTTCCAGAATTCTTTCGGCGTCAACACTTTCCACTTTCTCCAAGAATCGGGCAGTTGTTTCTGTCCATTTTACCTCGTAATCAGGCAATTTTTAGCCTCTTCTTCACTTCATCGGTTGTATATACCTTACCCTCTTTAATGTCCTTCAGGGACATTTCTATTATCTCAATTGTATCTTTAGAAAGAGGTTCCTCGTCCTCTGCCAGTTCGGAAAGTCTTCTTATGACAGAATCGTAAGATTCGTTTGGATATAATCTCAAAGCATTGAGTCTTTCCTTAAGATCCTTTTTAATTTGGATAGTTGTCTCCATATTGATATAATTATACGTAGATAGTTAAAGCTTACTATGAGTATTTATAACAAGATGTAGCATCTTAGGGACGATATCCATTTAATTAATTAAATGACTCTCTACCTATTCTTTTCACTTGATTCAGTTGATTTCAACGGGGAATGGATAACCGGAAGGAAAGTATATGAGTATAGAGTTCAATTAATACTGTACGGGTTCTTTT
>JAKBQK010000524.1 GCA_021835265.1 Thermoplasmata archaeon | reverse complement strand
ACCTCTTTTACCATCCTTTATCCATTTCTTTCCAACTTCAAGAGTAATGTTGATTGAACCCGTTAAAACTATATTTAAAACGGCTAAAAAACCGTTCATGGAGAGATCTTCAGTTCTTGAGATGAAATTGCCTGCTGCATTGTTTATGAGGCCTGAAATTTCGTGCTCATTCATCATTTTGTTAATAATTTCTTTTATCTTCTCAAAATCTCTAATGTCTGATGAATAAGTGAAACTTTCAATCCCCTTTTCCTTGAGAGAATTTCTTGCTTTATTCAGTTTTTCCTGATCCCTGCTAATTATATGGATGACTGCACCATATGAGCCAAGAGTGTTTGCCATCTGGAGACCTAGTCCTGATCCTCCACCTGTAATAATTATACCTTTACCGGAAAACGATTTTCCATTAAGCATAGGAGTTCATCCTGACATATATCATTAAGTTTCAGGTATATTACTTAACTGAATACTGGATTCTCCTAACTTGTAGGAGGATGCTAAATTTTTAATTCCGCCTACCTCAGAACCCTAGTCTCTTGATATCACTATTTACCATGAGTTTTACCAGTTCATTAAATCTTATCTTTGGTTCCCATCCTAAGCATTTTCTTGCCTTTGAATAATCCGCAACATAATTGTCAGATTCAAGAGGTCTAAAGAAATTTTTATTAACCTTAACAAGAACTTCATCTTGATCAGAAAGCCCTACCTCATTTATGCCTTTACCATTCCAGTGTAAATCAACTCCAATGACTTTGAAAGCTTCTGTGACAAAATCCCTAACAGTGTGCAATTCTCCGGTTCCAAGAACAAAATCGTCAGCGTATTTATATTCGAGAACCTTTATCATTCCCTCCACGTAGTCTCTGGCATGACCCCAATCTTTCCTAGCATCCATGTTACCAAGTTCAAGTGGAGTGCGATCGCCACTCGCATACTTAGCTACATGCATAGATATCTTTCTTGTTACGAATTCAGGCCCCCGTACCTCGGACTCATGATTAAACAGAATGCCATTGCTCATATAGAGGGCATAAGCCTCCCTATAATTCTTAACAGTCCAAAAACCAGCCAACTTCGAAATTGCATATGGGCTCCTAGGCTGAAACGGAGTCTCTTCGTTCTGGGGAGTAATCTTTGGCTGACCATAGAGTTCTGATGTCGCCGCAAAGTAGAGTCTTGTATCAGGAGAATAGTCCTTGATTGCGTTTACCACGTTGAGGGTTCCACTTATGTTAACATCATAAGTAGAGGAGGGATTCTGAAAACTATATCCAACAAAACTTTGAGCAGCTAAGTGGTAGAAATAATCTGGCTTATTTTCACCTAGTAATTTTGATAAGAAATTGGCATCTGTAAGATCACCATAATGAATCTGTACTTTTTCTTTTATATTGTTTGGCAATAGTGCCAGGTTTCCAACGGTCATGCTACTGTTTCTTCGTATGATCCCTAGAACTTCAAATCCCCTTGAGATAAGTGACTGTGAGAGAAAATATCCATCCTGGCCTGTGATTCCTGATATCACTGTAGTTTTCATTTACTTCAGAGACCACTAAAGTTTTAACACACTTTAACTTTGTGTTTTTGGACATTGTCAACTTTTAGTTGCTGTTTTCCGGAAAACCAGTACAGGAAGGGAAATCATGAAACAGGATGTAAGTAGTGCGTGATTTGTTCCTGAGGAAGGCGCCAAATGTGGATTAAAAATGTTTCCACCACACTGGATCAGTATGAGCCTGAGGAGTCTTTTCCCATTTTCATGATTAATAATGTTTCCATGATGGATGTGATGCTGAAGGGAAATGATCTGATCAGTTTCATGAGGCCAATGTGCCCTCAATGCCATTCAAGCAAGGTGGTGAAGAATGGAACCTGTGTAAGAACAATGGAGAACGGGATCATATTCCGCATCCAGAAATATATATGCAGGGAATCCGGATATTCATTTTTATCATCATAGAACCAAAAGCATGAATAAACATGGAAACATTTTATGGCATGTGTCTGGGAAATGCGCCTTTTACAGAGTTTGTAAGAGTTTTAATCGCACTCGGTCAGTGTATATCCGGCATTTCTTATCAACTTTTTATGAATGACAACCACCACATATTGAACTGGGAATGAAGGAAAGTGATATCATAATTTTTTATAGTAAGATTATGATCTTCTCACCTATTGACTTTTTCTCGTTTTCGGAATCAAGTTTCTGAACATTCTTTACCCTTGTAACTATATCCTTCAACTTAATACCATATAGGGAATTGTAAGCATTAAGCGCAATAAAATTCTCGTTCATTGAAAGAATTCTGTATATAACAACAGAAAGATTTCTTGCCATTAATATTATGAAGATGATCCTTCCTGTCCTCTTCCTAAGTTTCCTGAAACAATCTTAAATATTTTCGATAAATTTACTGTTGTACGCACAGAATTGACAAGAAAAACCAGGGCGTGAACGACCTGATTTGGTTAAGTGTTTGTTGTGTATGTCGATTCACCTGATTGACCCACCCTTGAACTTTAACTACAATACATAGAAAGAGGTGGTGCATTAGAGAATATTAATATCTCCGCTATCTCGAAATATATTGCAAATGAAGAATATCTATCCATTTCCTATGCAATATTGGGAGTATTCTCTTTAGAAATCACCTAACAAAGTGTATGAAAGATAACTTTACAGATCTTCTGAATAGCAGTGAACAAATATATCAAATCTAATAATATATAAACAAATGCAAGATGTTTATTCGATTCAGAACACTATATCATTTTCACTTCCTTCTTTCTAAGTATATCAGATGCGTATATAATTATTCCATGTATTGCAAGGTTTAAGTTTATACTTTCTGTATCCAAATGATGTTTAAATCGAGGGAACTTCTATATCTTAACCGTGATCTGACGTCATCAACACTTTTCTCTAAATTTCTATGCAAAAATCGTGGTATGATTCCGTCTCTCTTCTTGTAGGATTCGTATATTACTTTCATCTTCCATATGGATTTGCAATGTACAACACCTCATATCTATAATCTTTGGTCATTCTTACTTCAAATTTTACTGATAGTGAGACAATTAAGAATATCTTTGATCCCTGGAAACTGTGCGGATAGATGAAATTATCTCATTCAAGTTCCGTGTTATAAAAAAATATCCAGTCATTTCCTTTCACCTGTCATTTGCTTCAAATAACACTATCTTTGCGTTTATTTTTATCAACTCCCATCACAATTAATTTACATACATCATGTCCAATACGAAGTAATTAGAATAATTAAATGGAGAAGATGGAATAGGAATCATTATAGAGGTCATGAAAAAGTTTTTCTGAACACGGTATCATGACGGTGATGTCGTGAGAGCAGGAGATGCGGTCGGTATTTAACTTGACCCAAGAGGTCGCTGTTTAGACTGACCGCACTTCGCTCGACCTACTACCCTTAAATGAGGGTGAATAGAAGTTTGTCGGGTTAATCTCCGGCTCTAAAGCTCTCACATGGCCACTTGGAGGTGGTTGGTATCTGTATTGGTTTGGATGTACATAAAAATAGAGTTTTCTTAACACAACTGAAAGAAGATGGAAGCATAGCAGAACGGTATGAGTTCAAAAACATTGAAGAATCATGGATTGAATTCAATAAAAAATACATGGTACTGAATTCTGAAATAGCACTGGAGATATCCACATCAGGGAAATATGTGGCAAGCATGCTCAGGGACATGGGTTTCTCCGTGCACCTGACAGATGCCATGAAGCTTTCACTGAACTTCAACTCTTCAAAGAAGAATGACAGAAAGGATTCATACAAACTTGCAAAACTCCTGAGGCATGGAGAATTGCCGGAAGTCCATCTTCCATCCAGGGAATCGGATGATCTGAGATCACTGGTGAGGTACAGGAGATCAATTGGTGAAGAGATTACAAGGATCAAGAACAAGATACATGCCATGCTGTCACTGCATGGCATATCCCTGAAGCAGGCAGACATATTCGGAAAGTCGGGACTGGCTGAGATCAACAGGCAATCCATAAAGCTCAGTTCTGCTGAGAGAGTCATGATGAATCACATGCTGTCATCGGTGATCCAGATTAAGAAGAATGCCATGGAAATAGAGGATGAGATGGCCAGGATGGGCCATGAGAAGAAGGATGTCAGGCTGCTCATGACCATTCCAGGCATAAATGTGTATTCAGCTGTGGCAATCATATCCGAGATCGATGATTTTACGAGATTCAGGAGCAAGGAGAAATTCGCCTCCTATACCGGGCTGACTCCAAGGCAGGATCAGTCAGGATCCAGGGACATCATAGGGGATGTATCCCAGCATGACCCCTCCATGCTCCGGTTTGTCCTGGTAACTGCAGCACATTCCGTCATCAGGTATTCGAAGAGGATGAGAGAGAAATACCTGCATATGGCAAGAAGGACTGGGGCAAAAATGGCAATAGTTGCCATAGCATGCATCCTTGCAGAGACCGTGTATACAATGCTCTCGAGGAATGTTGAATTCATGGATTCCATCGATTCCCTTACAGAAAGAAAGATCAATGCAATGTCAACAAGGGCAAGGAAACCTTCCCAGGATCCTGACATTTCAGAAACAGTAATATTATTAAGGGAACAAAGGTTCAGGAGGATGTCAGAAGAACCTTTTTCATAGTAGATTATATAAAAGGGAAAACTCATTAACAGAATCCACCAGATTGGTGTAGAAAATTATTGTATAATATAGTAAAGAGGATTGTATTGAGATGAATAACAAGAAGGAGAATACTACAGATTAAATGCACACATCGCTCGCTGTACAGTTAGATTCCGAGTTAATCCTTAAATAATGGGGAGTCATTACCTAAATCAGTCATTGGTATGGAACTACATCAAGATCCTTTTCCACAAGAACCTGCAATTTCTCACACATTTGAGGAACATACTAAAATTGTAAATCTTTTGTTAGTTATGCCAATATACAATGAGGCCAATATTTTATCTGAGAAATTAACCTCTCTCTACCAATATCTTACAACAACAATTGATTCATTCGTATTGGTATTATCTGTTGATGACTCGGGAGATCAATCCATAAGAATAGCAGAGGAATTTAAAGAGATTCATAAGAATGTTGAGGTAATAGTACACCACGAAAAAAAAGGTCGTGGATTTGCTGTGAGAGAGGCATGGAAAAAATTCGATGCTGAATACTACTCATTTATCGATGCTGATTTGGCAATGGGGGTAGATATTATATCAGATTCCTTGTCTTTTATTAATAAAAACAAATATGACATAGTCACTGCCTCCAGATATTGCTCAGGTGCAAATGTAGAAAGACCACCACTTAGAAATGCTATTTCAAAAATTTACAACTTCATACTTAGAATCCTGTTTGATGAAAAATTAAATGATCATCAATGTGGATTTAAGATCATAAATGTTCATGTTAAAAAATATCTGCTTAACAAAACGGAGATTAATTCTTGGTTTTGGGACACAGAACTACTTATCAAGGCTATAAAATCTGACTTCAAGGTTACCGAACTTCCTGTTACATGGAAAGAGAGAAAGTATAAAAGAACATCTATTAAGCGCCTAGTCAATGATATAGGTATACATGGATACGGTATACTGAGATTACTGAGAGATGTAAATATTAAGAAATTTGATTCCCAGATATTAGCAAGGAAGAAATGAGAGTTCGTGCCTGAATCGACTAAAGTAAAAATGCAATTCTACAGGAAGCGCTTTTCAAACATAAAGTGTGGTGAGAACAATAGATCATAATAAACTAAAAATGAAATGGGACAACTCAAAACTATTGTTTGTTAACTCACTCGATGGCAGTGGGATTGGTGATTTTGGTAATTCGTTGTTTTCGGGAATCGGTTCAGACAGAATTGAAAAATATTATACAAACACTGATGGAACATTGCATTCATTTTTAACAAACTGGGTAAAGATTTTTAGATTTCCAGGTAAGATTCTAATAAATCTTGGATTCACCTCATATGGAAAATCGCCGATTATAAATTTTGGTAATTTCCTTTTCATTTTTGCACATTCTAACTTGTTCACTGGGAAAATGCAGGTGATCTTACATGATTCCCCAGAACTTACCTCTAATGAGACTTCGGGTTATGGTCACTTTAATTTCATTAAACTGGGAGGATCAATTGCAACGAGATTACTTAAAAATCTCCGAGTTCATGTATTCTCAATAACTTTGTTCTCTATTTTAAAGAACAAATACAGATTTGAGAATGTCTATTTTCACCCTTTCCCATGTCTGGATACTAAAGAACTGGTGCGAAGCAGTTATGACTCTGAGGTATCAGTAATAAATATAGGATATATTGCACCATACAAGGGATTAGAATTAATTCAGCTCATCAAACAGGCTATTCCAGAAGTGAATTTCATTTTAAGTGGAGCATCACACCTAGTGTTATCAAAGACTGATAAAGGAAAAGAATACATTGAAAACTTGATATCCAAGTTATCTTATGAAGGAGTAGAAATAAAGGGATACATTCAAGAAAAGGACTTGAATAAGCTCATTTCTGAAAGGCGATTGGTGGGAATTTTACCATACGTGGCAACTTCTGGCTCAAGTTATGCTGCAGTTTTTTTCATAGAACGGGGTATTCCGATAATTGCTTCTGATCTGCCTGAATTTCGTGCCCTTTATGAGCATGGTGCTGGCATAGTTCTCAGCGAAAGAACTCAAGATAAATTTTCTTTAAATATAGAAACATTACGAAATAATCATGAGATTTATAAAGATTTGATGAATAAAAATAAATGTTATTGTAAAAAATACTCTCTAGATAACTTTCTAGATGAACTTGATATTTGATGTAAGAATCAAGTATCGCTTGCTATTTTTATAGAATTCCTAATTTTTTAAACCGCAAATCTTTTAACCCAATGTTAAATTAACTTGTGATTGAAACAGCCTGAGAAACACTTGGCAATGGTATGCAGGATACTTTGGACCGGAGGTGTTGCTCAAGTGGCCATTGAGCAGCAAAAAAGTTTGCTGCGTAATGGGAATGAATCTGATCTTTTTTTTCTAAGAGATGCAGGTTCCTTGTATAAATTGCCTAAGCAAACACATATATTGCACGGACAGAATGATAACAATGGTGCATTGAGAAAACTTTTAACAAATGTGACAAAAAAATTTGCTGGTCATCGCGGGGAAGGTGCAACAGTAGATCTTGACTATATTTTTTATTCAAGGAAAATATTTAGAGATTATGATCAAATCATATTTCACGATCAATGGTCTGCGGTTCTTGGTCTTTACTACAGGATCAAGGGTGTCCGGTATGCAATACAATTGCATGAATTCTTCCGTCCGCCACCGGGTATGAAAAAGTTCAGTTTTCCTGCCCTACTTGCTTGGGTTTATGATGTGATCTCAATTATGCTCTCTCCAGCAATTATTACGACAGGTGAATACAATTACAATATTGTTAAAAAATTTAATAGAAATACATTCCTTATCAGAATTGGGTTTCCTAAACCAATATTAAGCGAGTTTAATAATGGGAAATTTACTGCAAAGAGAAAAGTAGTGTTATCTCTAACACTCTGGGATAAGGGGAGAAATCCAAATTTCTATGCTGATCTAGCTAAGCTGTTTCCTGAGTGTGATTTCATTGTTGCAGGTTCATGGACCATAAAAGAAGAAATGTTTGCCTTTATAGAAAATAACCGATATATAAAGAACTTAAAGGTAACGGGCAGGATTGATGAAGTAGAGAAAACAAGACTGCTGTCAACATCTCATTTTTACATAAGATTCGGATATAATGAACGAGGACCAGGAATGGGAGCCCTAGAAGCAATGAGTTATGGAATGATTCCATTTGCGAATGAAGGTATAGGACTTTCTGAACTCATAGATGATAGGGTCAATGGATTTCTCATCACTGAACCGTTACTTGATATGACAGTTTCCGCTATAAAATATGCTTTGAATCTTTCTCCAAAGATTCTTGAAGAAATGGCTGCACGAAATCTTGTTTTATGCAATAAGTATTCTTGGGAGAACAACGCGAAAAGCCTAATGGAGGTGTTTGATAAAATTTCAAACCGCAAATCATTACAGTAAACTGCTCGGAATAGAAAGAAATTTTAAAGGATTGGTAATCTTGTTAAGATGAAGATTGGTCTTATCGCTTATTATTTAACCTCGAATCACAGTGGTCAAACACGGTTTTTGGTTAATATTGCAAAAGGATTGAAATCAGATGGGCATACTCCGATTGTGTATTCGCTTTTTATTGATAGTAACGTTACTAAGATTCTTACTGAAAGTTCAATAAGTTATGCTTCCTTGAACAAGTTTCCAAATACGCTTTCGAGTCTGAAGAGTTTAAATTATTCAAAAACACCTGCAGAGAAACTCTCCAAATTAATTATTGAGAATGATGAAGCGGATGTATACGTGGTAATTGCTGATGAAGCAATACCTTTAGTAAGCTATCTTTCTAAATTCAAAACGGCCTATATTTCAAATGGAGACTTAACATTGATGCTTCTCAATCCTGAATTCAAAAACCATAACAGACTAGCAACAAGTGTACTTGAAAGAGGATTTGTGAAACAGATAAGAAATCATGCAAAACTAGTCGCAAAATTTGACAAGGTGATGGCCAACAGCAACTTCACATCCAATATGATGGCATTTTTCTATGGAATACCTATCGACAGTGTGGTTTATCCACCTATTGACCCTTTCATTTTTAGAAAGCACACGGATACTGAACCAGTAGATAGGTATGTATTAGCAATGGTAAGGAACGAGATGGATCCACTCTATCCCCTTGTATCTTTGCTGGCTAAAAAATGCCCAATAAAAGTTGTTGGTGGGAGCAGCATTCAGAATGTTCAAAATCAGGGTTTTGTATCAGAAGATCAACTGGTAAAATTATACAATAAGGCTTTATTCACCATCTCACCAAGCACTGTTGAGTTTTATGGTTACAGCATAGTAGAATCCATGAGTTGTGGGACACCTTCAATTGCCTATAATAATGCAGGCGCAAGGGAACTTATCACAAATGGTGAAAATGGTTGGTTGTTTGGTTCAAAGAATGATTTCATTGCAGGTGTCACAAAGATATTCAACAATGGTTATGAATATTCAGTTAGAGAATCCTGCCTAGAAAAATCAAAAAAATACACAATTGCAGAATCTACCAAAGCCCTTGTTTCAGTTGTATCCATCATTTAGGCTGACAATTAATATTAAATACACTCTCATAATTATCATTTAGTGCTGAACAAGATAGAACTTACTCTCGAATCACTTCAAATTAAACGCTTTTTCTCTAGAAAATTCGATTGTGTGATTTTATCAGTGGCAGCAATTATATATATAATTCTGATGTTTCACCTCTCTTATCTGAAATATTATACGTTTAATGCCACGTTTTACGATCTCGGAGTTAATAACGAAGTTTTATGGCTATTGTCACATGGATTTATATCTAATTACACAAACAGTCATTTTAGTCAGATCTATCCTCTTCAATATGAGAAACCAATTATTTTTCTTGTTTTACCTTTTTATTCTTTATATCCTCACATTTCAACTTTGTTATTTATTCAAACACTATTCTTGGGATTAACAGTTTTCCCAATATATTTCTCTTCTAGGACTTTAATTGGATCAAGAGTTGTTTCCTTAATTGTTGCTGTTTCATTTTTGGGATTTTTCCCAGTCGCATCTACCAATCTTTTTGATTTCCACTTTATGTCCTTATTCCCGTTCTTCTACCTGATGACTGTTATGTTTTGGGCGAATAGAAAAACAAAGTTAATGATAATTTCTGCAATAATCACTGCTACGATAAATCCCTTGGCACTTATTCTGATAGTCTTTTTTCTCTCCTATTCAGTTTTATATGATTTCAAGTTCACTTCCAGTATGTCTTTATGGACTTTTCTTAAAACACACACGATGGTCTTATTCGCGATGGTTGGACTCATTGTTACGATAGTAATGTACCATATTTTTGGAACTCTATATTTAGCTGGAGCAACCCCCTCAACGAAAGGATCGATACTTTTTTTCTATGTCAATTATAAAATGGAATTATTCTTATTTCTCTTTGGGGCTTTGGCATTTATCCCATTATTGGAACCCATGACACTAATCCTCATTGCACCCTATGCTGGTTATGTAATTTTATCAACTGATAGTGCTAATTTTCAAATTTTTGGATTGTTCTATCCATTGTTTGCAGCTGGACCACTTTACTTAGGTCTGCTATTGGGTCTAAAGACATTGATCTCTAACAGTTCAAACCACACCGAAATTAAAAAGCGTCAACAAAATTTAAAATTTCTTAATAATCTAAGAATAGAGAAACGAGCCTTTTTTAAACCCATGTTTACATTTGTGGTAGTTGTGCTGATATTTTCCATTGTATACTTTCCATATAGCCCGGTTAATGTGGATGTTCAGGGTGGATATTGGAGTGGTAATCATGAAATCAACAGTTTGACAAACATAAATCCAGCCATAGTTTCATTACATAAAATTATCTCATTAATACCGTCTAATGCTTCGGTGTTAACAATGAACGATATTCCGGAGGTATCAGGAAGGGAATATGTAGGAATATATAATAATCAAGCAAACATCAGTTATAATTACATACTCTTTAATTCTTATTTCAGTTATTTTACCACACCTAATGAAGAGATTCCATTCTTGAACAAGGAAATTACAAACGAATCATATGGGATTGTTGCTGAAACGCAGTATTCTTTATTACTTGAGAAAAACTATACCTCATCACCAAAATTGTATATTCCGTTCAATTACAGCGATTCTTCAATCAATTTTGAAACGTGTAGTAATAATATAAGAGCTTATGGAAATATTACAGACAACCATTCTAATACTTATATGAGTTATGGATCGTGTGCTACACTATTTCCCGGAACATATAATTTTACATACTATATATCCTCTGCAAATGTGTCAACTAATAGTTCGCCAGCTTTGTTACTTGAAGTTGGTGCTGGAAATACAATTTTCAACTCAAAAGTCATTTATAGAAATAATTTCACGAAAAATAATAATATTATAGGATTCACTATAACAGTAACATTCAATGCTATAACTGAAAATGTAGAATTTATGGGTCTTTTCAATAATGATTTAGCAAGGCTAACTATTCATTCAGTATATATAAAACAGCTTTCAGTATAACTTCTATGAAAAAGACTCTTCTGACATCCTCCTGAACCTTTGTTCCCTTAATACCTATCTTACCCCTTGATTGACACTGCATATTCTTTTCAGGACGGTTTTTACAGGAGTTGATAATAGAAATATATTTCTATATTGTAGTGGTATTACTACTACATTGACATATTTCCGAAAGTAAGTTGATGGTGACAATATCTACCTGTACAAAGTGTGGAGTTACAGGGATCCTGAAACGAAGATGGTGAGGCAGGTGTCAAAGTGCCTAGGCATTGAGATCATAGTAAACGGTGAGAAGGTGCTGAAGCCTCCAGTGGATAGGAAGAGCGTGATGAACATACTCGATTCAGGACCATACATGTTATACAGGATCGAGAGGATCATGGATTCTTCAGGCAGTACGAAATTACACTTTCTGGCCTCATGGGTATAAAGCTATGAAGATCATCATCCTTGCTGCGGAGACCATGCTCGGAATAGGCCATTCAGCATATGTGCACACAGGTCTCCATGATCTCAGTGAAAAGGGGAACCTCGACATCATCGATCTGGTGTGAAGGAAAGACACTGACAACATAGGCATGCTGGAAAGTTCTATTGCACCCATGCTAGTGAAGGAATTTGGTTCCTCAGGCCTTGTGTATGATCTTTCTACCATATGATATTAGGGGACCGAAAATGATCTGGCAAAATATGACCATTATTACCATTCCAACGATGAGAACAGGGAGATCAACTTCATTCTTGCAGTTACAAGGAGGGGATGCCCGTACGCCATAGCCCATGGCTGGAAGCATCCCTTCCGTAACCGCAATAAAGGGATTCACTGGTGATCTCAAGGATTTAGGTATCTCTCACCATCCTCATCGTCATGGATCTTGGTTTCTACTCCTCCGAGAATATGAAGGATCTGAAGTATTACAGCGTTATTGGTGCACTTCCCTCCACTATAGGGATACATGATGATATGATACATAAATCGAAGGACGTTGAGAATTTAAAAAACTATTTCAAGTATCATGATGAGACAGTGTACATAAGTGAAAAAAGGGTCAATGGGATACGGTATATATCATTCTTCTCCCCCCCACCTCAGGGCAAGGAAGCTTGAATGGCATTGAGGGCACATTGGCCTCATGAAATGGATCAGATCATTTCATTTGAGTACCACATCCATCGTGGGAACATTATTATTCATGAAAATGGGGAAAGACTCCTCAGGTCCATACTGATCGAGTGTGGTAGAAACACGTTTAAATTACACATGAGACGCCTTCCACACTTGCATGTAATGTAATATTTACATCCTGTTTCATGATTTAGCTTCCTCTACTGGTTTTCCGGAATTATCAACTAAAAGTTGACAATGTTGGTTCTTTAATCTATAACTCACTTGTTTGAATGTTATAAAATTGTCAGGTAACAAAGCTATACAAATACGATTTTAAATAACAACTGAGAGAGCCTATAATATAATCGCGAAGGGGTGATAGATTTCACAATAAGAAAGGATAAGATCAAAATTGCGTATAAAGGTCTGAAGAAGAGATGGGATCTAAGGAAATACATAGCAGTCTCTACTTGGATTCTTTGTTTTTTTCTATCAAATAGAGAGGACAGTAATTGTACTGATGATTTCTTCTGTTCAAGTAGTTTCCTCAAATTGTCGTTTATGTCAGTAGAAAGCACTTCTTCCAGCGACATGCATATTTGAGCTGACCAGAAAACGTACTTCTCAATTGCAGCGGCATTTATGGTTAACGAATTGCTCATGCTGTTATGAAGGCGATATCTCGTCAATGGTTCGGACAACCCCATTATGTAACCATCTGTCTCCAAAGAAAGATAAAAAATTATGCTGTCTATCAATGTCGTAAGTTTCATTATTATCGGCACGTATTTTAGGATAAATTCTCTCTTAACAGAGATTGAACTAGCGTTGAAATCGAGCCTCCTGCGAGTAAGTAATTTTGCTAATGCCATTGTCTCAGCAAAATCGGTTGGTTTAGTATGGAAAATAGTGTCAGTTTTCAGTGAATTCCCACGGGATGGTTTTATTTCATTTTGATTCATTACTTCTATTGAATTGTGTACATAGATCAGTTCGGGATTTAAAATAAAAACTGACAATATAGTTTTCAGTTTTGTTTTATCAAATTCATCGTCATCATCAAGAAAACAAATGATGCTCCCCCTTGCTTTCATTATGCCATGGGCCATCGCTTCTCCCCATTTTGAGTTTGGAAGGATACTGCAAAAGACACCAGATTTGGAAAGTTGTTCTTCAATAGTGGGATCGTGATAATCCAATACTGCAATGACCTCATATGCATCTTTATTGAGTGTCTGGTCAATTGCAGTATTTGTTGCCTCCATAATATAATCTGGACTATGTGAGCACAACAGAACGGTGATCAAAGGATTAGAAATATGTGTCTCTTGCACATCATCCTTTTTTGAATAAGATTCTTCCAACAAATTTCTGTCCTCAGAGTAGGTCACTTTCAATTAACAGAAATTTCATATTGATATATATATTCTACTGCTTAAAGGCTGTGGAAGAAATTCAGGAATACTAAATTAAATCTGTTTCCTTAACTTAGCATCGAGTAAACGGGTAGTCTTAAAGCTTTTGTAAGAAGTTTTGGTGAGATCTTCAGGAAACAGGGTTCCTCAATGAATATATAACAACCCCATGAGAGAACAACTCCTTTTGGATCGCAAATCTCGTATACTTCACATATAGATTCAATTCCCCTAACCTTTCTAAGATACGTCACTTAATAATTAATGATCTTTCCCACATTCTCCTAGATTTTGTGTCTCTTTTAATAAACGGAATAATAGATCAAGTTTCGTCATACGTATATTGGTTCCGTTTGATAGCCAATATCCTCCTATTCATGATCTATGTGGAGAACATATAGAAGTTTACGAATCTTGTGGTAAAATGCAAAATCTGTAAACGCCAGATGAATATTGTCCAAAATTGGCAAATGAAATCTGTACACCCATATTTATTTTTTCCATTTTCTCTCACTTCTCCCTATAAGGAGGAGGTTTGCCTTTCGAGGGTCTTTGAGTCCGTAAAACTCCTTTTAATTTTTTCAACACGGTGCAGTGATACGATATCATTCCAGGATGGCTGATTCCATGACATGATAATTCATAACCTCACCCCATTTTGGGAAAGATTTTTTTGAGGTGGAGATCGTGTGCGCTTTCTCACACTGTCCGAGACAAATTAAAAGAGGTGATTCGATTTTTCACGATTCAATGACAGATAACCGATCTCATCCACTATCATGATCTTGTACTCTGAATAGCTGCTGATGAGGATGCTAAACCTGTCTCTCGTAAATTCTTTCCTGAGAGACTCCACAAGCTTTACTTCAGATGTGTAATGTGCGAAAACGTCTGATTTGAGTTTCCTCATTCCCAGTGCTAAAGACAAATGAGTTCCCCCCACGTCATGTATGCCAAGGAACACCGCGCTTTCGCGGTTGTGCATGAATCTGAGTTTTATGAGATCATCGATGACTGACCCGTTCATGTTTGTGAACGGAGAGGTTGTCGCATACTAAGTAAATTTCCATATTTCGTGGCACCTAGTAGTTCACCGCATCAAAGAATTATATGAACTCCTGATGCCTGCGCCTCTCTGCTGTTTTGCCAAGAACGTCGCAACGCTGAATGAACAGGGCAGCAAAGAGTGACAGGACTCCATGCCTTCTGTAATGGGAATCTATCTTCTCCGGAGATCCTTCCTTGATGGGTTTCCTGTGTTCATGATCCTGTGTGTGCATCTGTATCTTCTCGTCCACCGATATTAAAAGGGCGTTCTCATGTGGATTCATGTACAGGGGTTTGATCTCAGCCCTGAGAACTGCCCTTTCACTGCTTTCTGCGAATTCGCAATTGTTATCAGGTTTCCTTGCGGGTAATCCCATTCTCATAATTCATAATGGCAATATTATATATAATTAACACTATTTATTAACTAGAAGATCTACTAATAAATTGTAGAAAACTTCAAAGCATCCATGAAACTTTTTGGGATAGGCTATGTATACATACGGAAAAATATTCCCTGTGATATCAGTAACATTGAGACTTCCGCAGTTAACCAAAACAGATTACATCAGAATATAAATTAATATACAAAATCAGTTATCATGTCATTGGAGAGAATACAAAGTGGATTCCACGGATTCATTGAAGTCAAATATGATCCGAGGTGGTGATGTTCTCATGCGACCTGAAACACAATGAGATTCATAGAGGATCCAATAGGTTTGGCCATGCGGTTTTCCTTATGAACACCCAGATTTCGGCGCCAGATTTTCTTGGAATATAATGGGATAAGGGCCAGAAGAGAGAAGGTTATTGTACAGAACAAAACACGTCTTGAGAAATTGTTCTAGATATTCAAAGAGTGGGCAAATGCGAGGCTTTTCCTCGCTATCCCTGGGTACATCTTGTTTCTCGTTGCCCAGGTCTACATGATAATCTACAACCGAGCATTGGAGATCGTCTCCAAAATAAGGGAGCGGCGTATTTATCAGGTGTGCATACACACATTGATACACAAAGGAACAGATGGAGGCCATGGAAATTTTGGAATTGCCGTAGTAAAAAAGGTGAGGTTAGAAAAGAAGATTTACACACGCGATATTTTGTATCCATACTCATTCTCAATATTCTTTTTTCTTTTTAGCAGAACATTAAAACTTGACTCCACACAAAATCAAAATGAATGAATCTTCCAATGCAAAAAGTGAGAAAATAAGTTTAGACTGGACAGTTATCTTTTGTCCTTCTTTCGCATTAGAAAATTTCTAGCATGCTTTTTGTAAAAATCATAAAATAAATCACTGATTATTAGCACAGAAATAATTATTAGCGAATCGAAGGATATTTTTACCACACTGTTATATTCATGTTGCTGATCGTAAATGATTTCCATTGTGTAATTTCCTTTTTGTGTTATTAGCCAACCATTGTTGAAGATATCCGCAATAAAATGAGAAACGTTACTTTCCTTATTGTTAATATAAATATTCCAAGCAGGATTAAAGTTCTGCTTAAAGTCTAAAACATAAGGCTCACTTGCATTAAAAACTTCTACAATATATTTAGTCGGATTAATTTCTTTAAATCTGATGGATGTTTCGTTTAAAGAAGGGTTATTTGTGTAAATATTACTCGGAACAAGCACCTGGTTTTTATTATTTACATCATTTGCCAAAAAATCTACGCTTTGGCTCTTGTTTATATATTTCGACACAGAGACATTTGTAATTTCTATAGAACCAGACTCATTGGTAAACAAATTATTAAAAGATAAACCAAAACCTATTGAATTTAACTTGTAATTATTAGTATTATTTATGTGGGAATATCGCATATACTGTTGTTCATATAAAGGATATACAAAAGTACTATAATATGTGCTGTTAACATAGACCTCGGGGGATAATGTGTACGTTGAAAGGTTCAATGGTTGCAGAAGTGTGGTTCCAAAAGAATTGTTATTAAAGATGGTAGAAGTACAGACATATAGAGAAACATTGCTTCTGGAAGTCTTAAATGTAATAGCTAAAAAATGGTAATTCGAAATGTTGATGTTCAGTGGGTTGTTGTTGACAAAAAATACTGGGTTTACTGTTGAAACGAGTTTATTATTTCTTAAGATAATAGAACCATTAGACGTTATGCTGTAATTCACATAGGGAAACGGTGAATGGGTGAACCCGTCAACGGACAAATTTTTTGTGATGGAAAGCGAGTCATATGGTCTAGATATTGTTGGGTTGAAATGTACTGCATTGCCTATCTGAAACATGCCATTATCCCTCATATTTTCGTAAACAAGTAGTGGACCAAATTCCCTTACCAATTGTATATTGGGTTGAGTATTCAGCATAGATTTCAAATACGTAATATTCTCATAGAAATAGTTCCCAGCTCCCACAACAAAGTTTATATTTAAAACTATGAATTTCACATTCATTTCGGATAGGTAAGTTGATAGATTATTCCCCAACATAACAGAATTATATATTATATTCTCAATATCTGTGGTAACGTTATTGTAAGCGACTTTTTGTTGAAATAAGGTAGGCGAACCTAACATCAGCGCCGGGTATTGGTCATCAGCAAAGGAGCTACTATTAAACCCCATGGTAAGGAAATTATTAGAGAAGGGTAAAATTAAAGTTGTAGTGTTATTAGCATTACTGTTTATGTAATTTGTCATTTCATATACATAATGTGGTATATCGACAACCGAGTGGATTATCTGATTTCCGTACCCCGTATTATAAACTGGTGTTGCGTAAGGTGTCCACATATACCATGGATAAACGACGACAAGTATTATCAATATAATGTATGTTAATGCTTTATGATGTTTCTTGCCTGATATTACTCTACACATCTTATCACGAACACGTGTATTATCTTTGATATCATTTTTCTTAGCAATTGTTCTGTTAGAAAAATCTTCCAATGCAAATAAAGTTTTTGAGATCGCTATAGCATAAAGAAATATGAGTGGGAAACCCAAAAACTGTAAATTGGTACCATACAAAAATGCAACGTATGAGAATTTAATGGAAATAAGAAACCGGACAAACAATATAACTAACGGATTTACCCCCTGAAGTCCAAAAAATATAAGTGCAAATATAGAGAAATATAGTAAATTACGATTCATTATTACGTTTTTTGAAATACCCCTAATACTAAGAGCAAAGAACACTGTAATCAGAAAAATGATTGAACAACTAAAAAAAACAATATATAATGGAGAGAACATTAAACGGTACATATCCTGCCAAACAAACAATGATCCTGGTGCGGGGGTATACGTAGGATATATTGCTATGAGGTAAAGTATTTTCATATAAGGAGCAACTCCCGGCGAAGTGAGAGAGTTTATCAGGATATAATAAGACGATAAAGACCCACCAGTTCCAGAAGGTGAAATACTATTCAGACTATAAAAAATTTCATGGATGTAACTATAAATATACCATAAACCTGTTATAACTATTGCCGTGGTGGAAATCAAGAGAAATCTTAGGATTCGTAAATTACTACCTTTAACTCTCTTATCTCGATTTTGCAAGATATAATTAAAGACAAAGATGAATATTATTACTACAGTCCATACAAGATAAGGTTCCTCCCAGAAACTGACAGAAACAATTTCAAACAACATTACCAGATACAATATATCTATCCAATAAGCTTCTTTTTTGACACTCTTATTCATACCTGACAAAAAAATCAGGACTATTAATGGTAAAAAGGAATATACAAACCAAGATTCAAAGAAATCAGAAAGTAAAAAATTAGCAACGTAGAAATTGAACATATAGACTAGGGCACCTGAAACGCTCGGTAGAGAAAAATTAGTTTTATTTATATCTTTCATTAGATATTTAATTAGACGATACATTGTTATACCAGATAGAGTGAATAAGAAATATAATAGAAAAAATTGGGAGAGAGGGAAGGAAAGTCCAAAAATATTATGTAGGATGTAGATCACTACAAAATAGCCTAACCATTCATTGGCTTGGTTAGGAACTCCATTAAATATTAATTGGTTCCATGTAAATGAATAAAAATATATATCACTTGCTGGATGGAATGGAAAGATTGTATCCCAGAAGAATAATAAATTACCATGAAGCCATAGGATAACAACCAATCCTGAAATAATTATCGAGAGTTCACCACTACTTGCTCTCAATTTAGTTCGCATTTTTGCAAATGACATGATTCACCTATGTAAAGAGTGGTACCGGTATAGGCGCATTAATAAATGATGCTTCATTAATCTTTTGGTATTTGGACATTGTCAACTTTTAGTTGATAATTCCGGAAAACCAGTACAGGAAACGAAATCATGAAATAGGATGGAAACATTACATGACATGCGACTGAGGAAGGCGCCACATGTGGATTTCAAAAGTGTTTCCACCACACTGGATCAGTATGGGTCGGATGAGCCTTCCCCAATTTTCAA
>JAKBQK010000493.1 GCA_021835265.1 Thermoplasmata archaeon | reverse complement strand
CAACTATACCCTTCATATTTTTTGCAAGGAATTTCCTGGCAGATACATTATGGGAGCATGCAGTATAAAATCTGATCACATTCTGCTTTTTTATTTCACCCTTTTCAATTGCCGATACAACATTATTGAGTGGCTCCTCTGATTGCATCCATCCAAGTGCAGTTATAATTTTTAGTTTGTCCTCCTCTGCAGTTGCTTCATTGTACACTTTCATCATTTCATTGAAGTTGCGAGAAGTTTTCCCATGGGAAGATGCATATGCAACCGCATAAGCGAGCTTCATATCTGGATCTAGCAACGAGAAATGTGCAAAATTGTGTGAAATTTTCATGGCATACGAACTGTCAATGACTGCCCGGGTCAGTACAACTGCACCCCTCGCTATGCTGATGTCAGGGGCCTCATCTGTCAATCTTTCACCAAGGTTATTTGTGGCCCCTTCAAGGTAAGAAAGCGCAAAATCCCTGAACTTTTTAGCGTCTGGTCTTATGTAATGAATTTTAAGAATCTGCGAAGATATCTCCTTCAAAACCATGGGCTCCATATCATTCTTAAAAGATGCAAGAACTTTCAGGTAATCTTCAAAATCGATGAGCGAACTTGAAAGGAAAGAATAGTAATCATTAAGAATTCCCCATTTTTCAAACATGTCCATGCTGGATATTTTCGACAGTACTTCAATGAGCAATTTTCCCCTATACAGAACCCTGTAAAATCCTGAAGTATTCCTGTTCAATGTTATGATGGAAGTTGAATCTAAATTTGCTGATTCAGTCTCCATCAGGTGAACGTTATTCCCGTTTTCGGTCTTGACGCTGAGCGGAACTGGCCAGGTATCTTTTTCAAGCCCGTTGAGTTTAAATCTGAACTGCTCCAGTTTAAGCAGATTGGATTCCTTTGTGGCGATAATTACAGGATAACCTAGCTTTTCAATCCATCTGGACATTATTTTTGAAACAGGAACCTTTGATTCCTTTTCAAGAGAATTCCATAATTCTGAGCCTTTTGCATTCTTATACATATTGGCAATAATGTATTTTTTCAATCCTTCCTTGAAGCTTGTTTCCCCAAGGTATGTCTCGATCATACGCAATATTGCAGCCCCTTTTCCATAGCTAATATTATCGAAAATCTGGGATATCTGGCCAGGGTTGTCCACTTTCACATCAATAGGATGTGTGTTGATGAGTGAATCATTGAAAAGGGCCAATCCCGTTCTGGTGAACTGATCTGCCACCGGATTCCATTCAGGATAAATTTTATCAATCATTTTATATGACAGAAAAGTTGCAAAACTCTCATTGAGCCAGAGATCATTCCACCAATCCATTGTCACAAGATTTCCAAACCACTGATGAACCAGTTCATGAGCAATAACTTCAGCAATTGCCTTGTAGTTCGCTGAACTGGTTGTTTGATCTATGCTGAGGTAGTAATCCCTGAAGGTGATTGCACCCCAGTTCTCCATTGCTCCAGCAGAAAATTCAGGGACATAGATTAGATGAAGTTTTGGCAGTGGATATATGACTCCAAAATAGCCCTGGAGCAATGAGAGTGTTCTGGAAGCAATATCTATTGGAAAATCAGATTTTGTGAGATATCCCTCAGGAGCTGAAAGGATAATTTCCACTCCTTCAGATTTTCTCGATCTGGATCTGAATTTCCCAACTCCAAGATATACAAGATATGTTGACATTATGGGCGTAATCCCAAATGTTACAATTTTTCGTTTCCCATTTTTCTCAATCTGTTCTACAGGAGTATTGGAAATAGCTTCAAGATTGCTATCTATATTCACTGAAAGCAGGAATCTTGCCTTGGCATTTGGCCTGTCAAGACATGGAAACATCCTCCTTGCACCGGTTGATTCGAACTGTGTGGTGAAAACCTCGCCACCATTATAAGAAGCAGTGTAGAAACCTGTGAGTAATTTTGGTATCTGACCAGAATATAATATCTCAGCATTGAAGTCTCCTTCAGGCAACATGAATTTCAGTTTATTTGCTTTCCTGTCCAGCTCGAATTCGGCTTTCATCCCATTTATGCTGACCTGATGAATATCCAGTTCCACAGAATCAAGTTCTATAAAGGTGCCATCCCATTTTCCTGTTATATTCCCGGTTCCCTCAAATTTATGTTTGTTTGAATCTATATCGATAAATAATTTGTAATTTTCTATAGTGTTCATTGATTCTTTATTTAAAGATGTATAAAAAAGTTTCTCTTATGGAACAATTCCTTATGCTATATGAATAAATTGAAATTGTTGATGAGTGATGAATATCACCTGACCAGAAGTCTGAGCTCTTTTTTCAGGATCTTCCCAAGTGGATTTTTTGGAAGATATTTTACAAAATAAACAACTGAAGGGACCTTGTAATCTGCAATGAACTTGCGGCAAAATTCCTGCAACTCCTCCTGTGTCAGTACCTTATCATGTTTTACCACAACAAACGCTATAACTTTCTCTCCTGTGTTCTCATCAGGAGATCCTACAACAGCGCATTCATCAACTTTTTTGTCAGACATTATCACCTTTTCGACTTCAGTACTGTACACAATATATCCTGAAACGACGATCATGTCTTTCCTTCTTTCTACAATGTATAGATATCCTTCACTGTCTATTTTCCCAATATCACCCGTATATAGCCAGCCATTTTTGAGGACTGGTTCTGCTATCCCCTCATTTAGGTATTCCTGGATAATCTGTGGACCTCTCACTATGATCTCACCTGCTTCTCCTATTGGCAATTCTTTGTTCCTTGTTTTCAGGTCCATAATCCTTACACTTGTATTGGGAAGAGGCATTCCTACAGAACCATGCTTGACCATTTTATCATCCATGGGTGATAATGTCACAGATGGAGACGCTTCAGTGAGGCCATAAGCCTCATATATTTCCGTTCCAAATAATTTCATGAATATTTCTCTCGTGCTATTCTGCAGACTTGCTGCACCAGACATCACCTTTAGCGAACCTGCAGGTGTAATTTTCCTCCCGGAAGCAACTGCATTGAGCGAATTGATCAGTGCAGGAATAGCGGGATACACTACATAGCTATTTTTCTCAATAATTCTTAGTATGCTTTCACTATCCTTAGGATCCATTATAATGTGGATTTTTGCTCCAAGAAAGATAGGCAGAAGCACGGTTATTGTCAACCCGTAAACGTGAAATAAAGGTACAACAGAAATAAATACTGTATCTGTACTTGATATATTTTTCCCCCACTCCTCCATAATGTACAGGTTAGAGATTATGTTGTAGTGAGAAATGAGTGCAGCTCTTGGCCTTCCTGTTGTTCCTCCAGTGTACTGGGTAAATGCCCTGTCTTTTTTTGAGTCAATTTTTTCTTCAGGAACAGCGGGTAATCCTTCACCTAAATTTTCGAAAGAAAGAATGTTCCTGTCTTCTGGAACCTGCCCCGTTTCCATCAAATTCCTGATTAAAGGGATAGAGTTGAGTGGATTCCTTGAACTGTTAGAATCGTTTATGATTACAATCCTGTCGATCGCAATCGGAAATAGATCAACAATTTTTGGAAGAAAATGTATGAATGCAAACATGGTTCTCGACCTTGTGTTCTGAACAACATTCTTGATTTCATTAAATGTGTAAAGTGGGTTGATATTTACTGGCGTAATACCCAGTTTTGTGCATGCAATGAGCAGATAAACATATTCTGGCATATTGGGAAGGATTACACCAATCATGTCCCCTTTTTTCAGGCCCATTCCATGAAGTCCGGATGAAACTCTTTCAATATTTTGCTCAACTTCAGCGTATGTTAATTTCCTGTTTTGAAAAATAATTAAATCTCTGTCATTATATTTTCCTACTGATTCCTTGAACATGGAGTAGATTGAAACTTCAGGAATTTCAATATTCCTTCTTGCATGCCCAGGGTAATTCTTTTCAAGAATTACTTCGATTTGATCAGTAGATTTCGGCAACATAGGTGATGTTCTCCAGCTCTTTTTCTACACCGGAATTAAAATTATAAT
>JAKBQK010000503.1 GCA_021835265.1 Thermoplasmata archaeon | reverse complement strand
GGCAGGAGGATTGAGGTTACCCCCGGAATTTTAAAGAGATCCATTATAATTATAAATTTAAACCCATATGACTAATATTATATTTTCCGAATCTTTACTGTTAACACATAGTGTTTTTCACAAGTAACTATATAACACAGATATTTATTTCGATTTTTGATTTTACCTCCCACAAAGAAACCTGATACCTGCACCAAAAAAAGGACTCATTAAGTTCGATTCCAGGTATTTTAATCATGCTGAACCATTTGTTATTTAAAGTAAAGCAATCGCTATTTAAATTTAATTCTTATATAACTCTTCAAATGAGTAGTAAACTAATATGCATTTTTTAGAACTTCTTATGGCTAAAAAAATGAAATCTACGGCCTTATCTATGTGTAATAGTTTAATACTCTCATTTTCTAAATGCTAAAGCGAGCTTCGAGTTTATGCGTTAATTTAACATTATTCTCTACTTATTGAATTAAAATATGCCTCACTCTCTTTTTTAAAGTCGTTCATTTTTTTAACATGATCATCGTACTTCATTCCACCTTCAAGGAAATTCTCATTAACATATGATTTGCATTCAAGAATTAAATTTCTATCAAGAGAGGAAATCATAATGGAAGGACCAGTATCGGCGTTAAAATATATCCCTTCACTATCAGATTGAAACTTCATTATTTTTCTCAGCAATTCTATACTTTCCCCGGTTTGAGCGAACATACCAGATGAAATGAGCACTGAATGAAGGTTCAAAGAATCCTTCTGACCACGTTCTATGAGAAACGAAGTGTTAAAATTATTCTCAGTAGCATTCTTGACAGCATCCATCTTATCATATATCCAGGTATCATAGAAGATTGAATTTTTTACATTATTATGGGCCTGATCGGTTTTTATGGAATTCCTTTTTGGAAAAATCCCATAATAAATTTCTTTTGGATTATCCCTGATCTTAACTGCAAAGGACTGGTCACTATCCAAACCGGGATATGATAACCAGATGGACAGGCCTTCTATGCTTGCCCTTGTACCTGATCCTGATACAAGTCGTGCAAATCTTGAAGTGAGATGATCCATGACAGGTTTCTTTTCGTTAAATAGATTGTTAATCAGGGATCTTGAAGCTGCCGAGGCAACCGCAGAGGATTCACTCATTCCTTTTGCTTCAGTATATTTCCTGTATCTCTTTAGATAAAATTGAAAACTTCCTTCTATCTTAAATTTTTTCTTGAAGCTCTGCAGCGCAGATGTAGCCTTAAGGGTATAGCTGTCATTTGTAACACCATCGAGAACAACAGAGTCTGTTTTTGCAGTCTTTGTATATTTACACGCAGAAAGACAAAAGGAAAAATCTGTGTTGAATGAAATAGATGGATTAAACGCAATCTTTTCAGCTGAATCATAATATCCCAGAAATTTCTCAAAGGCTTTTATAGGGTAACTTAAACCATAAGAAATATTTCCATCATCCGGTGATGGTTCAGGATATTCTATCTGCTGATACAGTCCCTCTTTTTCAAGAGTTGATTTAATTTTTTCGCCTATGGTAAAAACTCTCTTTGTATCCATAACTGACAGATAATGTCATTTCTTGATTGTATTAAAGTCATTGGCTGTCAGGTTGTTACTTCATATAAACTTATTTCCCCTCATTTTTTTATAAATAGAGCGAGAAACGCCTTATGGACAGTTACCTTAATTTACATTTTTATAATTTAGTTCAATGGAAATATGGCAGAACGATCTATGAACAGATTTCGACGAATTAATTCTTTCCATTAAAATAGATAACCCCGTTCTGACAAGACTGAGACTATGATTCATTAAAGTTTTAGAATTGAAGTATGAATATTAAATTTGCAGTAATACTAGTATTCAATATGTTGCCATTTGCGAATCAAAATTTATATGGTGGGTAGTTGGTATGAGGATGTGATTCAGGTTATGAAGAAACAAAATATTCAGAGTGCAATCATTAAAGAAATCTATCCTTCTATTGAAAGGGAGTGTTAGAATGGTCAGACTTCGGGAATTTGAACCTTATTATTTTTGTGATAATGTAGAAAAATCCATATCTCCACCATTTGATTCAATCTCAAAATCATTAGAATCCGAATTGAAGTCATTTCCTTTTAACATAACTCACTTGACTCTACCAGAAAAAGAATCACAGGGTACTATGTTAATAGATAAATGGATTGATTCAGGCGTACTTAAAAAAAGGGAGGAAGCAGGGATGATTTTAATTAGCCAACAATCCTGGATTAATGGTAGGATTAGAGAAAGGTTTGGAGTTATTTCCCTGGTAGACATATATCCAGAAGATGGTTTGTTACAGCCTCACGAAAAAACCTTTGCTGGTAAAGTTTCAGATAGAGTCAAAGTTTTGAAGGATACAAATGCGCAACTCGAACCGATTTTCCTTGTGGTAAATAACAAACAATTTGACCATAAATTGAATCTTCTCTCCGGTAAGCTAAAACCTTGGTTAGAATTTACTGATACAGATAGTGTAAAATACAAAATCTTTAACATACCACAAAAAGATTCTCATACAATTTCAGAGATACTAAAAACTGATGTTGCAATTGTAGCAGATGGTCATCACAGATTAGCTGCGACAATGCAAATGGCTAAATCATCAAATAAAAACGATGAAGTATTCTGGTCTTCCATAATGGCGTATACAACTAATATAGATTCAGATTCGCTCCTAATTAAGGGTATTCACAGGGCTTTGAAATGCAGAATTGATAATGAGAAACTAAACAACTTGCGGTCAGTATGTAATTCTGTAAATGAAGATTCAGAAGTACCAATGGATGAAAATATCCTTATTTTATCACAAGAGGAAAATATGATTATTGATCAGGAGAAAATAAAGAAGAGAGGAATATCTGCAATTTCTGATATACACCTTATTCAAAACGTAGTCCTAAAAGAAATACTCGGTTTATCAGATGAAGAATTAGATGCCATGATATATTATACCCACGACATAAAAGAGTGTAAAAGGATGATAGATTCTGGTGAGAGCTCAATCGTTTTTGTCATGCCTCCCTGGAACAAGGAGAAATTATTTAATCTCATAGTGAAAAATGGCTTTCTACCTCAAAAATCAACCTATTTCTTTCCTAAGGTCTGTTCTGGCATTGTAATGAACATTAACAGGTAAATTTTAAAAAGAGGGTATTTTTCGTCATAATGAACTCTTTTGGTCACATAGAGCATATATACCATAGCATCAATTCCTCAGCAATGAAAGGAATAACCAAGAAAAAAAAAGTTCTTATATGCGATAAGGTGGACAGTTTGATGCTCGATGAACTTAATAAAAGAGAATTTGATGTTAATTACGAACCTGAAATTACCTCAATGAAATTAAAGGACTCAATTGAGAAATATGATATTGTCATTTTAAGGAGTAGAACAAAATTAACTCAGGATATTCTTGAGAGAGCTGTAAACCTTAAAATTATAGCCAGAGCTGGAATCGGTGTTGATAACATAGATACGAAGTATGCCAAATCAAGAAACATTCAGGTAATAACTGCAGCAGGTTCCTCTACTCATTCTGTGGCTGAACTAAATGTTGCCTTGGCTATAAGTCTGGCGAGAAATCTTATCCCTCTGGATATAAATTCTAAAAATGGAATTTGGATAAAGGATACGGGTTTTGAACTCAGTGGAAAGACTGCAGGCATAATAGGCTTTGGAAGAATAGGACTCAGCACTGCGACAATACTAAGATCTATTGGTATGGAAATTTTAGCTTACGATATTTTTGAAAACAATGAAGCCATTAATGGAGTGGGAGGTCACTTTGTTTCTATGAACGAACTTCTTTCAAATTCAGATTTTATTTTCATCCTCGTCACTCTTACAGACTCCTCGTCCAATATAATAGGTGAAGAACAGATGAAAATGGTAAAAAGTGGATCTTTCTTGATTAATACAAGCAGATCTGAAGTGATTGATGGAAGAGTATTGCTAAATTATCTTGAGAGAGGTCATATTAAGGGATACGCTACTGATGTGCTTT
>JAKBQK010000279.1 GCA_021835265.1 Thermoplasmata archaeon | reverse complement strand
AAAAAGTAGATTTTTTGAAGATTAATCAATCCGTAACCATTTTATAAATAAAGCAAACGCAATAAGAAAATTATTTACATACAATTATGATGAATAGTAATTCCAATTCCGTGACAAATTTAAGATTGAACATAGATGACTTATTAAGAAATATCTATAAGAGAGAGATAAGATTGCTATTCAAAGTCTTAAGGCGATTAGATTACGTTTTGTAAGAACCAAAGGATGAAGTGCTTGCAACACACTATATATACTTTGGAAAACTTGAATTTCCTTCAGACGTGCTAATGAAAACATGAGGACCAAATCCATATAACTTTTCAATATACAATTTCGAAAACTTGTCTTTCGATCCTGTGGATATAAACCAGAATTTCTTCGACTAACAACATGAGCTACAAGCAGACCTTTTCATGTATCCAGATCATAAAGGCATGTTAAGTATTCTGGTGCAGCTGTTTGGAAAAGATATATATTAATAGAACTTAATCATTGTATAATACCTTCTTGTTTATTTTACTGTATTTGAGGGATTAGCTGCTACACGCTGGACCGTTACGATAGGTACCACGGATCCGAATGATCTTCTAAATTCTAATTTCTTACGGTTTCTTTTCCATTCTTCCTAGTCCTGTCTTTGAATGTCTTAAACCAGCGCACTTTATTTTCAACTTCCGTGTTATTGACTTTTAAAACTTTGTCATAGGCCTCAACCAGAGAGTCATAAACTGTCTTGTTGATATCTTTCTCTAGATCTGGATAAGAATTCAGAATATTAAAGACTCCAACATCCAAGAATATACGCATTTTCCTTCCCCACAATGCAAATCCATCTCTTATTGCCGAGATCATTGGAGACTCTTCTTTGAAATCTGATGGCCAGGAATTTTCAACTTCACTTGGGCCAATCTCATTATTACCGTCGATTTGCTTCTCACCGCCTTCTTTGAAACTGTCCAATCTTGTTTGGAAATTGTCTATTGAAGAAAGCGGACCACTGCGGAGTACCCACAAATTGTCGACTTGATCTTTTGATCCTATTGGAATATCTAGAAATACTCTAGTTTCGTCAATCGTTTTGTTAATCTTTTCCACGTTCTCTTTTCCGATAGTTTCCGTATGATCTCTAACAAAATTCTGAATTTTCTCGCATAATATTTCCATAATTTTCTCTCTTTTTTCACAATATTCAAGCTCATCACTAGAATGCTTGACCAAATATTCATGCCGTGCGAATAGTGACGCAAGATTTTCTTCCCGAGTGGAGAAATCTCTCATGTTTAATTTAACCTGCACTACAGGAAGGCGCTGTCTTGCCAAGACAGCGTCCCAGATATGGTCAAATTTATTCCCATCCTCATCAAGTAGTTCTCTTAACTTCAACAGTGCAGCGTGGTCTGTATTTTCCCTCATGATTGAAATAAGCGTTGAACGCCTCTTTTTAATTTCGTCGAGCTTTCCCCTAGGGTCAAGATTGGAAATTGACTTGGGATATATAAATCGCCAAGCCAGATATTGAATCAAGACTGTTGCCATTCTCATCGTTTTATGCCAATAAAGGGTGCTGTAAACCTGGTATCTGGCGAGCAACAGACTTTCAACAGGTGATATTCCCTTTGGGCGCACACAAATCGTTGGAAGAAAATCAGTATAGGAGTTGTTGCCAACTCCAAAGGGATTGGCAGAACTAGAAACGGTCGTTAAGGACTGAAGGAATCTGTTCACATCAATACTTTTGGCATATTCCAGTCCAGCGTGCTCGGAATCCCGGCGGACATAATCTAGTTTGTCAGCATCAATGGGCCCATCTATTATTGAGTGTAATGTGCTTATCTTTGAGAATTGGCTGTAGGATTTGCTTAGGAGCGGATCCTTAAGATTTGTATTAGGGTTCGGAAGTGGCACTTTTCCCAATATATTTGCGGCAAGTGTTAGGAATCTAGTCACTCGGTCATTCTTGGATTCTGCACTCTCATTACCATTATCAAGACCAAGCCAAAAACTTGCAATCTTTCTCATTTCCTGTATGTCATTATCAATTACGATACCTGAATACCGGTTCTTGTCCTGGCGAAGTATTGCTTGGGCATAATCTTCATGTTTGCAATTCCTAAAAAGTGTGTCCATTTCTTCTAGGTAATGACTAAATGCTGTATGACCGATGTCATGAACTGCAGAAGCAAATATTAGTGCTTGGATATCCTCGTCGTCGCAAAGAAGTCTGAAATCTGGAGACTCATCGTCCGAATATAAGGCCCGAATATATTGGAAAACGACGCCCATCGTCCCAAGTGAGTGCCCAAAACGTGTATGTCTAGCTCCTGGAAAGGCCATGTATGTATGACTGAGTTGGAGAAAATTCGAGAGGCGCTTCATCGGTGGGGAGTCTATAAGATATTTAATCCTTGCAGAATGCTCAATATTTCCTGATATTGGTAACCTTATGATTTTTTGAGGTATAGCAGAAAGTTCCGGTATATTTTTAGTCGCGCCATATTCTGGAATGGCCTTGCCCAAATCCTCAAACAAAGAACGCACATTTTTATAGTACCTAAGGTCGTTGTCTTCTTCAGGTTTAATGCTTGGACCCTCTAAATCTCCCGAGATAGGGGCCACAAGACGACCATAAATTATTTTGAGCATTCCAAGCGTCCGCTTGGTTCTCGGGTCCCTCACGATCCAGTCTTTTGTCATTTTTTTCAAAAATTCAGTCCTTATCCTCTGCTTTTCATGATTCTCGGAGGGAGAATCTAGAAAACCAAGGATTTTTCCCATCATTCTTCCGAACATATAAAGATCAAGCCATGGTCTGTCAAGTGTTCTATAATTTTTCTTCAGTACAACAAATGCCCTATGGTCTTTTACTTTGTGAATTTCGTAAGGAAATTCATTGGGGAGATTATTTCCGGAAGTAAAGGCAATTTCTATTTCATCATATGTGGATGTCTCTTTTGAAAGAGGTCTCGAATTGCCAACATCAATAATCTTCACCCTCGGTCCAGAACTGTTTTCATTCGAAATGACAAGGCAATTGTCTGCTTTTAGATCCCAGTGGATCAAATTCTGCTCGTGAATGTGTTCCAAACCCCGAAGTACCTGTCGAAAAAGGGAAATCACATCGCTCAGGCTATTAGAGTGCTTATAGATGTAAGTGTCAATAGGCAAGGATTCCGGTATCCACTCATAAAGTGAAATTGGAATGTTAAATTCCGCGCGATCATCCAAAGAAAGTTTGATTGATGATAAACTGAATAATGTAAGAACATTGTTATGATACAGAGATGCACTGTTTATTGCTTCCTGGTTTGCAGAATCAAACTGGGTTTTCAAGACATTTACATCGACTATCGAGTGTTTGACCGGATCGAGCAGATTCTCGAAACTTGATGGGCGGGCAATCTTCATAGCATACTGCCTTTTAGCAAGTATTCCCGTTCCCCACACTTGGAATATTATACCTCCCCCACCATGACGAATTTCTCCCTCCTTCCTGAACTCAATTTCAGGGAAGGCATCTAATTTAACGACTTTCTTCCTTATCTCGAGCTTTCCAGGCTGGCCCGAATCATTTGACACAAAAGTATAAAGAACTTCTTTTCTTAACCTTGCTTTTCTGGAGATTGCATCGAGAATGAGTGCAATATCCTTATTTAGAATATCCTGATCGGAAGGACTCGGAACCATTTCAGCGGTTATTTACCAAGTAATATAAAAATGTTAACTCTGGAATTTAACCTGAATACTTTAGATCTATCTTGTCTATACATATAAATATTGATGAAATAAGTTCATTAAACACCCTGCAGTTCTGGGTTAAGTTGCACACCCTCATATCCAAATTCTTGTTGGTCAAAGATTAAACTTCTTTTTCCTCACTTCCAGGATAAGCATGAAGGGCGCAATACATTTATCAGTGAAATTGGCCTTTATTAATATGGATGATCTTGACTTAATAAAAGAAGTTCTCGAAAAATGGAAAATTTCTGGAGAGCTGGAGCTAAGGAAGCTTACTGCTCTTAACATCACGGACTGGAGAGATTATTTTAAGCAGGAG
>JAKBQK010000236.1 GCA_021835265.1 Thermoplasmata archaeon | reverse complement strand
TAATAATGGTGTTAAAACAAACAGGCCAGATATAGTATTTTTCATTAATGGCATCCCTGTATTCATACTGGAAGCAAAGGCTCCACATCTGTTAAATGGTATCAATGAAGGGTTGATCCAGATAAGAAGGTATCATGAGGAAACGCCAGAGATGATGGTTATACCACAGACATACCAGGTTACAAACATAATAGATTTCTATTATGCCCCCACATGGAATTTCTCAAGCAAGAATTTATTTTCCTGGAAGCTTGATGTTAACAACAGGCTAGAAGATCAGATTAAATCCTTCTTTGATTGTAAAACAGCTCTAAACTTTATCAGGGATTACATCCTGTTTACAAGGCAGGACGGTGAACTCAAAAAAGCGGTTCTCAGGTCTCATCAGGCAAGGGCAACTGAAAAGGTTCTTAATAGAAGTATTTCACCTACAAGCAGGGGGCTCATTTGGCATACCCAGGGATCTGGGAAAACTTATACAATGATAGTAGCAGCAAAAAAAATTATGGAGAATAGACTTATAAAGAAACCCATAATATTAATGCTTGTGGATCGAAACGAGCTTGAGAGCCAGTTATTCGGTAACCTTACTGCACTTGGGTTTGCAAATGTTCATGTCACTGAAAACAAAAAAGACCTTGAGAAACTCCTAAAATCTCAAATCCCTGTTATAATTGTGTCTACTATACAAAAATTCGAGGGCATGCCTGCAAAAATCAACATGAGCAAGGAAATATATGTATTCGAAGACGAAGCACACAGGAGTACAGGTGGAAAGCTTGGAAATTTTCTAACTGGAGCAATTCCCAACGCCACCTTAATCGGTTTCACAGGAACACCCATTTCAAGCACATCCGGCAAGAATGATACCTTTATTATGTTCGGGAAAGAAGACAAAGAGGGTTATTTGGACAAGTACGGTATAAAGGAATCCATACAGGACGGTACAACTTTACCCCTGAATTATTCTCTGGCTCCAAACAAGATGCTTGTAGATCGAGATACTCTTGAAAAGAATTTCCTAAGGAATGCAGATTTAGCAGATGTTTCAGACATCGAAACACTAAACATGATCATGGAAAAACAGGTAACACTCCGCAACATGATGAAAAATGCTGACAGGATGGATAGTATAGCAAAATATCTCTCCAAACATTTCATAGATAATGTAGAACCCCTTGGCTACAAGGCTTTTCTTGTTGCAGTAGACAGGGAAGCATGTGTGATGTACAAGGAGCTACTTGATAATTATCTCCCTGCATCATATTCCAGTGTTATAATCAGCTCAAACCACAATGACAATGAGAAACTCAAGAAGTACCATACAACAGAGGATCAGGAGAAGGAGATAAGAAAGGCATTCAGAGATCCTAAAAAAGAACCAAAGATACTTATTGTCACTGAAAAACTGCTGACTGGATTTGATGCACCCATTCTTTACTGCATGTATCTTGATAAGCCAATGCGTGACCATGTGCTGCTACAGGCCATTGCTAGAATCAACAGGCCTTACGAATCCTTAGGGAAGATTAAGAAAACCGGGCTTATTATTGATTTTGTCGGGGTATTCAGGAGATTGAAAGATGCACTTGCATTTGACTCTAAAGATTTATCTGACATAGAGGGTGCTGTCCAGGACATAAAAATACTCAAGGAAAGCTTCCTTGAAAAGATTACAGCAATGAAGTCTGACTATCTTGACCAGCTAAGTAACAACAGGCCAGATGTGATCGTAAGTGAGATCGTGGAAATGTTCAGTGATCCAAATGTAAGGCAAAAATTCTATGGACGATGGAGGGAACTGGAGGATATATACAACATCATTTCACCAGATGAATTCCTCAGGCCATATCTTGATAATTTCGATGTGTTTGCCAGAATATTCAGAATACTGAGGATGTATTATGACAATAGTGGAAAACCAGATATGGACCTCTCGGAAAAGACTGCGAAGCTTGTCAGAGAGAACACATCCATAGGAGAATTCAATCCACCAAAAACCACTTACAGCATAAATGAAAGAACATTAAGCCAAATAAAATCTGATCATTCAACAGATAGAGAAAGAATTCTTAGTATGATTAACAGCCTCCAGGATGAAGTCAATAAAAAAAAGAAGGAGCAACCATATCTAATATCCATAGGAGAAAGGGCGAAAGAAATTGCACAAATGTATACTGAAGGACAGAAATTATCAGAAGAAATAGCAAATGGACTTGAATCTATCATCAATGAGATAAATGAAGCGAAAAGAGAACAGAAATCTCTCAAAATGTCACCAGATATATTCTCACTTTACTGGTTCCTTAAGAAAAAGGAGGTACAAGGACCGGAAAAGATAGCAACTTATATGGCAACAGTGTTAACAAAATACCCAAAATGGCGTGTTAACCCTAGGCAGGAGAGGGACATAAGACTGGAACTGAACAATGCACTTGAAATGAACACAAAGGATGACGATCTTTCTCAGATTAAGAAGAATGCTGAACTTGCAAAGGAGATTGTTGATAATCTGAAGGCGAACGGTAATGGTAAGTAAGGAAGAATTCAAAAAAGAGTTCTGGCAAATAGCAGAAGAGATACACGCAAAACCGCAACAGATAAGGGTGCGTCATATGAGGTCTAAGATAGGAAGCTGCTCTCCTAAAAAAATTATAACCTTTGATATTTCAGTACTAACTATGGATGAGAATTATAGGAAAGAGGCAATTATACACGAACTACTTCATTTGAGATACAGGAATCATGGAAAAATGTTCAAGGAAGTTCTTAAGGTTTATATTAAAAAAATAGATTGATAAAAACTGGAAACATAACTTAAGCCTTTTTATCACCCGGAGAATACCTTTTTGTTTTCATTGCTATGTTTTCAGCATGTGCCAAAAATAAAGAATTCTAAATATTTTTTTCTGAAAATAGATATTCTAGAAAATCAAGAATAATTGATTTTCCTAAATTTGCCTCATCTGTGGTTGAATTTGTCCCTTTATAGTGAACCGCAGGCTTCCGAAAAGAATTGAAACCAGAGAGTTTGTCATAAATAGCTGTTTTACTAAAGTCAGTATCCTTCAAGAATCCTATTAATTGACCAAATGTATAATTCTGGCCATCTTTTTCCTCATTCCATTTTCCTAATCTCTTTAGAAGTATCTTACTCAATCCTTCTAATATCTTTGATCCGACGGAAATAGATGCATTAGGCAGTTTATAAGTAAAACAGCCGTTATATTCATCTAAAAGCTCCAATATTTTATTTTCTTTTTCATTTTTAAGCCCTTCTATTGCATATGAAGGTAGTTCAAACTTCTTGATTTCATCGAAAAATCTAGTTCTCATTGTAATTTCTTTGGAATAAGGACCATCTGAAGGACTTACTCGGTCAGTCCAGTAAGCAACATAAAGTATTCCATCAACATCCTTTCTTGCCTTGAAATTATAAGTGTCATTATTGAAACCGGTTGCCAGAGTAGGCCATTTATAATATCCCTCTTTACTCGTAGTTCCGTATCGTTTTTTAGACGAGTAAAAAATAGCATTTTCATTTGTTGCAACTATTTCTGCTCCCGATGCTGGTGTCCCATCAGGGAGATATAACGTTATTTCATAACTTACATATCCCATTTATCTCACTCTTCCCATAAACTCAGAGGTATCCATACCTGTTATTTGAGTATAGATGCTTGTTGTGAAAATCGATGAATGGCCCAGCCACTGCTGCAAGACGTTCAGGGGAACATTATCCATTATGGCCTTAACAGCAAAAGTATGCCTGAACTTGTGTGCATGAACCTTGAATCCAAGCTTGTCCTGGATCTTCTTCAGATATAGATCTACAACCTGCCTTTTCATCGGGAACAAAAGATCTGTTGAATCCTTTGCAATATTGCTCTGGAGAAGATATTGCATGTAGATATCTCTCAGGTCAGGATGCATCGGGATTATTCTATATTTCTCCTTGGCAAGGCCAGTACGTTTGTCCTTTCCCTGTTTCAGCGTAATTAAACGGATCGTATTTGTGGACAGGTTGATATCTGAGGGTCTGATCTGCAGCACTTCATCTA
>JAKBQK010000193.1 GCA_021835265.1 Thermoplasmata archaeon | reverse complement strand
TCCATCCAAAGACTTTACGAATTTAGAACTGAATATAGCAACGCTTCCGTTTTCTATAATAACAGTTTTCGTTCTATAGAAAAGTTTTCCAATCGGCTTGGAAATACCCACAGCTGGAAATCGACTATATTTTACACTGAATTTTTCTTCTATTCTTAAACGGGATAAACCTAAACCGCGGTATTTTAAAATCATATATATCATATAAGTAGCTTTAATTCTCTTGGCAATTGCAGTTGTTTGTGAATGATAAGAAGAAGGTGGCAAGGCTACAAAATCATATTTTTCACAGTCTATATTTTCAAGTTCATCTATGAGTTTTTGAACGCTATCAATCTTGTATACGTCATCGCTGGAAAAAAAAATCCACTTTGGATTATATTTTAATGCTCTCCTTAGACCGATATTGATGTTGTGAGCTATATTAAAAAGAAAATCGTCCCTACCACCGCTTTCAACGAAAATGATGTGTAATCCTTGGAATATATTATCTCTACAATCTTTTGCAAATTTCCCATTTATATCTGCAGTGGTTATGACAACTATTATTTCTTTATTCCCATTGGATTCATATAACTTGGCTACACCCTTAGGGCGATTTCGCATCCAGTAAATTAAGTCTTCACAATTTTCAAATTGATCATAAAACGACATAATATTCTTGATATTCTCTGATACAAGATAATTGTTATAATAAGTTGAGAGGCTGAAAAACACGTCATTAAAACTCTCTACTTTAGAATAAAGCTTTGACTCTCTTATTGTTGATTCAGTCATCACAAGTCACTCAATCCTTTTTAAAAATCTGAAATCTGAATTAATAATATTACTATCTAATAACAATTGGAGTTGTTTTCCAGCCCAAAAAGAAGCATCATTGAATTTATCTAAGTCGAGTCCATATTCTAAAAATGCATCGTAGAGTTCCCTAGCACCATGTTTTGCATCCCATATTGGCTTAAAGCCTGTCATTTTATGAAATTTATTGAAGTTTACCTTGTAGGACCTCATGTCCCTAGTCCCACCTTTAACATAATCAATTTCTGCCCCTTCTACTGAAGATTTTGCAACGTTGGCAAGCGTTTTAATAGTAAAGTTTTCAGACCCTATGGAAAAAACTTCTGAATAAATATTGTCTATTTCTGTTTCTAACATAAGGGCATATGCTCTGGCAACATCTTCAACATGAATAAGTGGTCTCCAAGAATTTCCATCGCTTAATATTTTTATACTCCCCGTTGTAACCAAATAAGCCATGAAATTATTTAGAACCATATCCAATCTCATACGTGGAGAAACCCCATAGCATGTCGCATTCCTCATACAACTAACAGCAAAAGATCTTGAACTCATCGATAATAAGGCTTTCTCGGAATTTAGCTTGGAAACTGCATATGAAGTTATTGGATAAGTACCAGAGTTTTCGTTAATCTGCTGTTCTCCATTAACTCCATACAATGAACAGGAAGATGCAAATATGAAACGTTTGACACCAGCGCGTTTTGATGCTATCCCGAGTTGAACTGTTGCTAGGTAATTTATATCTTCAGTGACATCTGGGTCTATATCTCCCGCTGGGTCGTTTGGAAGAGCAGCTAAATGGAACACAGCATCATAACCAACGAGATCACTCACTGTGATATCCCTAATATCCTTGTTTAATTGATCTATTCCTTGTGACGAGGAAACAACATCTTTTCTACCAAACACTTTTTTGGGAAAATAGTCTACATCAATTCCCTTTACTTCATGGCCTGCCTTAATAAGCTCATTAACAAGAAAATATCCAATGTAACCATGGTTTCCTGTTACAATACACTTCAATTAATCATCTCCTTTCCTTTACTAGAAACTAATGCAGGCTCAGGAAGAGGAACAATAATTCCCCCACCTTTCTGAAGGTAATTACTCTCTTGTACTGCAACTTCTTTTAACAGATGATAGGGTAGTAAGAGTAGATAGTCTGTTTTTTTCTCTGAAATTTCATCGGGCTTGTAAATCTTCACGCCAGTACCGGGTATAAATTTCCCCCACTTTTCAGAATTTTTATCGACTGCAAAGCTAATTAACTTAGAATCAATTTTGAAGAACTGCAATAGAACGAAACCCCTTGTAGAGGCTCCATATATACCTATTACTTTTCCTTCGTTTTTCTCCTTAGTCAGAAATCTGGTTAGACGTAATCCAACCTCACGAATTGTACTCATATAGGCAGTGTATGTAGTTGTTGAGAGCAAATTATTTACTTTTTCATTCTCAAGTATTTTTTGGACGGTTTTTGTATCCTCAGAGGTAAAATTTAATGATGAATTATTATGCGTAATATAAACCCTGATGCTACCTCCATTAACTTCATTGAGCTCCGCTCTTATCATATGTAGATTATGTTTATCTAAAAGGTATTTTAAGGCATGGAGGGAGTAATATTCAAGGTGTTCATGGCTTATATTATCAAATGTATTGTTCTTCAGCATGCTTCCTAAATAGTTCATCTGTATTATCCATAGCCCATCCTCATACAAACATTCTTTTATGTCTTCAACGAATTGATTAGGATCGTCTAGGTCGTAAAACATGGCTATACTAGTTATTATCTTAGCCTTAGCGTTACCGAATTCCTTTCGAAATAAATCGAAATGAAAATAATCATTTATCATTATTATATCTTTATCCTCATTATAATGAACAAGTTCGGAAGGTTCAAAGCCAACTTTCATTAACTCTAGATTAGTATATTGCCTGAGGAGGGTGCCATCATTTGCCCCAATATCTATAACTAGATCGCCCTTTTTAAGGTTAATAAATCTCTGAGCTGAAATTACAATATCTTTCAAATGAGAGATCATAAGTGTACTTATCCCTGACCTATACCAATATTTTTTATACATAATGTCTCTAGGAACAGTATACTCCAACTGTAAAAGACCACATTTTTCGCAAATTACAAGGTCTAAGGGTGCCGAAAACTGTTCCACATCCCATAAATCCGAAAAACCTATTATAATTTGGTCTCCAAGAGACAAAACCTCCTTTAATTTATTACTATAACACACCCTACAGTTTTCTAATTTAGTTACTGCTAATTTACTCATTGAATTTCCCCCATCTTTCTAGAGTACCCGAGGCTTCAGCAAGTTCTTTTAAATTGTTAACTGTTACCCATTCTTCGTCTTTAGAAAGTATATAAGAACCCAATTTTCTCTTACTTGATAAAGAAGGAAATAAGGTGTCTTCTATCGATCCAACTTCAGGAATCTCTTCAAAAACTGATTTATTAAAAACATATATCCCTATACTTACCAATATTTCCTCTATTTTTCGGCCATATTCAATCGAGATCACTTTATCATTTGGATCGATCTTAGCAACACTTAATTTTGCTTTGTAATATGAAAGAGCCATTGTGACTGATAAACCAGATTTAATATGTTTTTCCCACAGATTTCCTAAATTCATATTCGTGAGTTCATCAGAGTTCATCGCCACAAAATTTTCATCTTTTACAAATTTTATGGCCTTTTTAAAACCTTCCGCTGTACCTCCTTCAACACTATGCTCACTAAATTGAACATCTATGCCAAAATTTGAATTTTGCTCGAAAAATGAGCGTATCAAATCTTTCTTATAAGCAACTCCAATCACTAATTTCTTCACTCCGAAAGATTTCAGCCATTTAACTATCCAGTACATTATAGGTTTCCCTCCTAATGGCAATAAGGTTTTTGGCATTTCATCCGTGAGGGGTTTCAGGCGTTCTCCTCTTCCACCTGCTATTATTACAGCGGTCTCCATATTGAGTTATTTTTTTGCTTCTTATTAATCTTTTGGAATTAGCCAATGGCGGTAAACAAAGGTTGATATTTTAGTAATATTTTATATGATTTTTATTGAAAATATGGCGTCAGAATATTCTGCACGCCGAGGAGAATAAATGACTAATCAATGTAAGTTTGATATGGGAAATTACCTGTTTATCCCATTAGCGAAGGATACATGCGCCTCAGTGATGAGGGGTTTGAAGTTATCCATTCTGCAAAAGCACAGGCTGCAGCGAAAGCGAACGAAATACAGCACC
>JAKBQK010000021.1 GCA_021835265.1 Thermoplasmata archaeon | reverse complement strand
AGCATTGTTGAAATATTTGTAAAACTTTGGTGTTACACTGAATGTTTCTGTATTTCTCTCCTTCTTTCCAGTGATTAAACCCTTTTCTTTAAGTGTTTTTATAGACGTGATATACCTGTCACCAAGGCTTCTTCTTAGATCTCCCTTGATGGTTCTTTCTCTCGTGGCAATAATTCCGGCAACCTTCAGGTCAGTTCTATTGAGCTCTGAGGCTGATACCGGTCCAACAATGCCCTGATATTCCTTTTTTACAGTCAATTTGTATCTGTTCCCTATCTTTGCAATGTATAATCCAGAAGTTTCTTCGCTCATTTTTTTGATGAGCTTCTGCAGTTCTTTTCTGACAATATTATGTTCTTCGTTTAATATGGATGCTATTTCAACAATGCTCAATGGATTTTCTGATGCATATAGGAGAGCCTCTATTCTAGCAGAGATTGTCATTGGACAGTAAATCTTTATGAATATAATCTATTTTCTATTTACGGTTTTTTCTTCGCTACCCATAAGGTATTTAAATTACTATATTGATTTAAAATGATTATATACTGAACTGAATTTTCTGTCAAGATAGTGAACATATGTTCGGAAATTTGAAATCAAATGTAGAAAAATTCGATGTTCAGGAGATAAGTGAAAGTGCAAGACATCAAAAACCCAGATCGCTTTTTTACCTCTGGTTCGGGTCTAATCTCACCGTTGCAGATTTTATAATAGGTTCGGATTTCCTCCTCGGTTCTCTTAGCAATCTCTACATGATCATAGCTCTGGTGATTGCCAATGCAGGTGGAGCTGCTTTACTTGCCTTTATGAGTGTTCTTGGGCCATTGAAAGGAAGGTCCCAGATGGCTCTTTCCGAGGGGGCTTATGGAGTCATAGGGGGAAAAGCAATGTCTCTTCTTCAGTTCATTAACACAGGAGGATGGCTAACTGTGAACCTGATAATTGCCTCCCAGGCATTATTGTTTTTAATGTCCAGCGGTGCAACTCAGGGATTTAGCTCAAATCTACTTTTTGATCTGTTTGCCATTGGTTCAATTATCATCGTATCCCTTGTAGTTTTTTTACTCGCTTTCTTTGGCCACTCGATTATAAAGATGTTCGAAACGGTTATGTCAGTTGTTCTTGGTCTTATGTTCGCATATATAATTTTAAACGTTTTAATTTTCCATATGAGTAATGTTATATCTCAAAGTAATTCTGTCACAACGTTCTCATGGATTTCTTTTGGTGCTGTCATAATGTTGTCTTTCTCATATATTATGTCATGGGGGCCATACGCCTCTGATTATTCAAGATACATTCCAAGGAGCGAAAAACTCTGGAAATCCTTCTTTTACACATTCTTTGGCGGTTTTCTGGCATCCATAGGCGCCGAATTTGCAGGTTTGCTTGCGGCATATGTCCTTGGAACAAGCTCAAGCTCGGATTCTATTTTCTTTCCTGTGCTGGGATCATTATGGTTCATTGGGCCAATTGCTCTCCTTCTGGGAGGAATAGCTGCAAATTCTCTAAATTTATACTCTAATTTCCTCTCCCTGAAAACAATAGTAACCAAAGCTTCAAAATTACCTATCATAATTATCGTATCATTAGCATCAATAGTTATGGCCATTATATTCTATGGAGATTTTTCAGGATTCTACGAAACATTTCTATACATACTTGATTACTGGATTACTCCATGGATTGGCGTAATGATCGCAGAATTTTTAATAATGAAAGCTGGTGATCATGGAACGAAAAGCATTACCTGGTCTATTCTCATATCATATGTGCTTTCTATTGCAGTATCCTATCCTTTCATGAACACAATTGAATACTATTTAGGAATACCTATTCCGTTCTATACTTTACTTGGCGGAGTCGATATAAGCTATATAGTTTCATTTTTCTCAGCCATCGTGCTTACAATACTTGTTGAGAGATTTGTATTCAAAAGAACGAACATATTGAGAGGGCAAAGAGGTGTTGATGCCTAAGAATTTTCCTGCGATTTTGCCTTACAAATTCTTAATTCATATGAAGAATAAATTAAGGTAAACACTCCCAATACTTTAAGTGATGAAAATAAGTACCTCAAAACTTTTATTATTAAATAGATTTGGTTAAAATGGCAATTCTTGGTGACAGAGACATAACTGGAATGATTTCAAAGGGCTTTCTTATTTCTGAAAATTTCAGTGAAAAGAGTTTAACCCCAAATGGCTATGATTTTCGAGCCCATCAGGTGAGAATTGACGGATCTGATTTTGATAAAGTTGATCTGAACCCCGGGAAATTTGCCCTTGTCTCATCACTTGAATACTTTAACATGCCAAAGAATGTTATTGGAAATATATGGTTAAGATCGAGCTTCGCAAGAAAGGGCCTGATTGGGACATTTGGGGTAATTGATGCAGGATACCAGGGAAACATCACCGTGGGATTATACAATGCAGGATCATCTTCTGTAACATTGAAAACTGAGGAAAGAATTGCTCAAATTGTTTTTTCAATGTTAATTTCTGAAGCTGAGCATGATTATGGAATAAGGTCAGGGAATTATCAGGGAAAGCGTGGGTTGGTAGAAGCCCATGATAATAAAAAATAACAACTTCATTAAAACTAAAATACGATATCCAATAACATGGATCTGAATTAAGTAATAGTATTTTAAAAAAATTTTACCTGAAAAGTTCTTTAATTATTGAGATTTTTCATGTTTTAACCTCAATTTCAAGACCTTCATAACTGAGTTCTGAGTTCTCAAAGATTTTTTTCGCCTCATTCAGAAGAACGTTCTTATCGTCTATTCTTGGACTGTAGTGAAATAAATAGAATTTCTTTACATTTGCATCCCGGGAAATTTCAGCTGCCTGTTTTGAAGATGTGTGCCCAAATTCATTTACTTTTGGTTCATATGACGAATCCGTTGTGGTTTCATGAATAAGAATATCTGCATTTTTAGCGAAAAGTTTCATTTCTTCCATGGGTCTAGTATCACCCGTATAAACAATAATCCTCCCCCTTCTTATTCCCGCTGAAACTTCCTCGATTGTTATAAGTTTCCCCCCATAATTCAGGCTTCCAGATTTTCTCAGTTTTTCAAGCATTTTTGAGGGAATGCCGCTTTCCCTTGCTTTTTCGCCGTCAATTTTGATTAAATCCGGTTCGCTAATTTTATAGGCCATTGCCGGAACCGGGTGATCTGTCTTCATGGTTGAAATCTTGAATTTCTCAAAATTTACAGTTTCGCCGAATGGAATTTCTATGAGTTCAACCGGAAAAGTCAGTTTGTAGTAACCTATGCCCAGAGCTTTTGACATTATTGGTACTGTACCAGGTGGACCGTATATGTTAAGAGGTTCGGTTCTACCATTGAATGACATGCTCTGAACCATTCCAATGAGCCCGAGAAAGTGATCTCCATGAAAATGCGTTATGAAAACGTTCCTGATCTTCATGAATGAAAAGGAACTCTTCATGATCTGCTTCTGCGTGCCTTCCCCACAATCAAAAAGATTTAAAATATCATCTATTTGAATTGCCACTGAAGGAAGAGATTGCCCTGGTTTAGGCCATGAGCCTCCTGTTCCTAGAAATGCGATTTTAATATTTGATGCCAATGATGGTTCAGTGTGTTTTAGTATTTTTATTTGTTATATAGACACTTAAGCACAAAATTATCTATATGAAAACCATTCTCTATCCGTGAGCAGTGCAAGTGAGGGTCATTACCTTGGAGTGGATGCAGTATTCCAGTATTCAGGGGTAGGTGCACAGCTTGTTTCGGGCTCAATCTTCTATCTAATTGCAGTTAGAATGTTTTCACCTACTGCAGTTGGTGCAATCGTTATGTTTGTGGCCATCGTAGGTCTCTTCAATACCATATTCTCCTTTGGGCTTGGTTCTGCAGCTCAACACTTCACATCTTACAGTATAGGAACGGGAGATTATGCATCGGTGAAGAAAACAGTATATTCAATAATAACCTATGGGTTTGCCCTATCCATAAGCGGATTCATTGCGCTCTATATTTTAAGCCCTGACATTTCCTTAATATTTCTTCATACATCGTCGTATACTACACTTATAA
>JAKBQK010000432.1 GCA_021835265.1 Thermoplasmata archaeon | reverse complement strand
CTCACGTGTATAAGTGACCCTTCACCATCACGAACCTGATACCCTCCCAGACCCAGATCCTTTGCATCGTTATGAAATGTTTCGATCGACCAGCGATGGTTCCATGCTTCCATAAGATTGTCTCCTTCAAGATGGTCAGAGACAAGGAACTTCTTTCTTCCGTTTTCCGGATTGTAAAGAATTACATGACTGGCCGGTTTGCCGTTGGTAAGCCAGATATGGAAAGATCTGTACAGTGGGAATTCCTTAAGTATGCCTGTACTGTTTTCGTACATTAAGAACGTGGTTTCCAGGATCTCGTCCATTGTGCAGAACATATCGCTGTTTTTTCGTATCATCTTTCCGAGATCCTGAAAGGATGCCTTCCTGTTAGACTTCAGCTCTGTTGTGTAATTCTCTCCAAGGAATGAGAAGTTCGAATACCATGAATCAACGACCTTTCCTGTTACATTGAAGTTTTCGCATGCAATTGCAAACAGATCAGACATGGTCTCAAGCTTTGTCTTAAAATCTGTATTGTTTTCACTGCTGTCTTTATCCTTCTTTACATACATCCTCACAAGAAATGGATAGAATTCATCGCTCTCAAGGTCATGAAGCATGGTAGTTACAGGCTGGTGTGCCAGTACATTATTTCCAGACGCATGATCATGAAACCACCCAACGTTCTCCATGACCTTTGAACCGGGATGCTCAAGAAGTGTATCGTCACCTATGAACTCCACTGTATGTTCATCAATCCTTGCTTTCAGATATGCAATGTAATTCTTCTCAAGTGTTTTAGGATCAACGGCATGAAATGTCCTGTTCAATGTACTCTAGTCATATTCCGAGACGAGTGATGATATGTTGGAAATACTTTTTCTCCTTATCTCTGGAGGTATCATCATGCCCAGTAAGTATTCCCTGAAATGTTTCTTGACCTTTTTCTTCATGCCGGCTGTCATAAGATCTGAAAATTCACCGATCATTTTAGTTATGGATGCTACAGAACCAACAGATGTCAGACAATCAACTGACAAATATAGTGAAGTGGCTTAAATCCATTGTGTTTTAAGGTTGTTTTGCAAAATTATTGTAAGATAATGAGATCCACAAACCAGAAGAAAAGGAAAATCGAGAATAAGAGGGAAATCCTTAGGCATGAAAGGGCGGAATATCAGCTCTACCAGCTTATAAAAACATCAGTGAGGTATTTTCAACCCCCTTAATCCTTTTCTAAACGGGAACCACTATAAAAGTAATTTATTAGGATTACGAGCTATAGTATACCTCCATGCTGAAAGTAGATGTCTGGTCAACTCCATCCTGAGCAACCGCCTTGAATGAGTTACCTCCTGTTGATAAGTCAAATGAACCTAACTGAAACTCATAGTGGCCTATATCATTGGAAAAGAATGAGTTATATGGGAGAAATCCTGCTCCATTAATATAGAATGTAACATCGTAATGACCGAATCCAGAAACGTTCTGATACCAAGTTCCACCAGTTACATTATACCAGAAATCCACTTGCTGGTTTCCTGAGATGGATGTGATATATGGACCATAGCTCCATAATGTTAATCTCGGATTTACCTGTATATCTTGATAACATATAGAGGACTGATTTTCCGAATCCCTGACAACCAGGGAGACATTATAAACCCCCGGGGAATTAAATTGGAAGGATGTGTTCTCATTTGTAGCAAATAAATTGCCATTCTCATACCAGGAATAATAATACGGTCCAACGCCTGTCTGTTCAAACCCAGAATATGTACTTCCATTAAACACGTCCGTCATACCGCAATCAAGCTGCTGATACGTTGTAGAATAAGACGCTGTCAGATTATTTACTATATATGCATTAAAATAGGTACAATTGACAGAATCGTATGCATCAATTGCACAGGCCTTGACCGTATATCCATAATAATAGTTGCCAAATGTAAACGATATATTACTGCCAGTAAATATATGGTTATGTTCTCCACTGATATCCCACTTAATTTTATATGGGCCATAACCACCAACAACGCTTGCATGGAACACACCAGTATAGCCATATGTTGCCTCACTGGGACCTGTTATTGTAATCTTCATTGGTGAATAGGGTTTTACATCGAGCCATGAGGAATATTCCTTGTTAAATGATCCATGAGTAATTGTGTTTGTAACTGAATAATTGCCAGGAGATGAAAAAGTAGAAGGCGGTATACATATGCTGGTATTCTTATACCCTGTGAAATTTACAGACTGGTAGAACACCAATTTACTGCCCAGGCTTATATTGAAATATTCAGTGGAATAATAATTTGAGTAAGATGAAACGTTATAAATCAGAGGCCTCTGAGACCCAACCTGCGTGTACTGTGAAGTTTCGTCTATCTTTGCATTGACATGTACAGGAGGAGGTAGTACAACATCAATAAATAATCCTGTAACTGCCAATCCCACCACAAGGACAGAAAGGGCTGCAGCCATAGGCTTCTTGCTTTTGAATTCACTCTGAATTGCTCCCATTAAAACAAATATGATTCCGGAAGATAGAAGCGCAACTCCCCAGGCAATTAAAATCCTAGATAATACATAAGCAAGCTCAAATTCGTGTTCATGGTAAATATAAATTAAAACATTAAGGCCAGATGTGTCAATATACAAGAGCAATCCAAAGACTAAAGAAACAATACCTAAAATTAATAAAATTGAACCAAAGATCAGCTTGGTTTTATTTCTCATTTAATCTACCTTCTTTACGTTTCCCTTTCTCATCTGATACTGAACCATAGCCTGGACATCCGGAATGGTCCATGCATACTTTACATGCCAGCAGCTAAAACTATTGTCTATTTCGCACCAGAGCCTCAGGATGCCATTTCCATTCAACTTTATGTAAACAAAAACCACCCTGTCATGCCCCTGACTGTCATAGTTTACCTCATGGATTGCAACATGGTCATCCAAAACATTCAGTTGGGCAAGAACAGACATATCCCTCGTATGTGAAACGAATTCATTGTAATCTGATTGGTTCAAAGTAATAAGATCAGATTTTCCTTCGGAGACCTCCTCAGCTTTCTTGAGCTGTTGGGCAACCGCACGGCCTTTGGGAGTTAAAGAAACAAAGAAAGTACGTCTCCCAAGCATCTCTTCTTTTATAGATATAAGACCCTCCGCTTCGAATTTGGGAAGGAGCTTGTCCATTGTGCCAGATGACTTTACTATTTCTCTGAGATCATATTTCTTAACGACTCCATGTTCAAGAAGATACTTCAGAATAGGAACATAGTATTTCTCTGATGATAAGTCTCTCATTTCGCATATGCGCAACAGGAAACGGTAAAATAAAACATCGATTGTGCCTATCTCCAATATAGGCAATGGAAAGTTTAATATTGTCTTACCTGTTGCCTATGTTGGCAATAGAAATGGTAAGAACAACAGCAAGGGTGGGGATTAATGGAAGAGCCCAGATTCCCTACGATATAAGGAAGAAACTGGGCATTAGTGATGGGGACCAGCTTGTAATAGAGATAGAGAAAATTATACACGTGAATGGGAGCAAAGACATCCAGGAGGCCACAAGATGAAGCCTTCCATAGATCTCCGAAAGGAAAAGAACATAGATCATCTGGAGCAACTCCTACGCAAGGAAACAGAAGCCCTCATCGATGCAGACTTGACATTGAGAGGTCTGCTTGAGGAGAAGAAGATCAGGCCTGAATCAAGTTACCTTGAAAGATGGACCAGAATTCAATCTAAAATAGTCTACGGTCTGAAGAAGAAACATGAAAGGCTATCTAGGAGACTTCTGAAGGAGGTCCCAAGATGAACCTACAGGAAGCTCTGAGGATAGCAAAACAGGAGATGGGCCTCAAGGAAGTACCCCTTGATCCAGATCTAAAAAGAAAGGTTGCTGCCAGAGTTTATGAGCTCTGCAGAATCAATCGTGAGCGGCCAAGACTGGCCAAACTGGAGGAATTCTGATGTGTGTGTATTGCGTTGGGTGTGGTCATTTTTTTAAGGATGCTCCGAAAGATTGGGAGGTCGGTTTCTGATGACTTGTAAAAAGTGTAACGGCAGCGGAGGCATAGGAGGGA
>JAKBQK010000274.1 GCA_021835265.1 Thermoplasmata archaeon | reverse complement strand
TATGTGAATGTTCAGTCCGGCTTTTTCTCACACAGTCATACCCTCCGGATATTTGAAACATCCTGTGGACTGGGATGACTGTCTGTCCGATTCCCCTTAGCCCCATACACGTATGAGCGCTCTGGACGCAAACTGACCATATAAGGGAGAGGAATCTCTGCACTCAAAACGAAGACATTGAAATCATGTCCCAAAAAGCAGTAAGGCAGACAGTCATATCCCATATGTCCGGACGTTTCAATCATCTTCCAGGTCTGACACCTTTCTCTCTGTTAGCGCGATATTTTCGTACTTCCATGGCTTCCTGTTGCTGAGCATATAATAGATCATCCTGATCAGCTTCCTCATAGTAAGCACATGGGTGAGTTTACCTGAACCAGTTCTCTCCTTCTGATGGTTGTAGTATTCCATTATGGGTTTGTTTCTAATCTTAACTGTATCCACTGCCATGGAGAGAGCCCATCTTGCTGTTGATGCTCCCTCCTTTGACATGTGGCCTCTTCGTATTAATGAGGAGGAATCCCTGTTGCTTGGAACTATTCCGAAGAATGATGCCAATTTACTCTCATTGGGGAATCTGTGAACATCACCTATGTATGATGACAAGAGAGAAGCGAGATAATAATCTATTCCAGGAATTGTCATGAGAAGCTTCACATCTTCAGATTCCCTAGCTCGAGATTTTATTCTCTCCTCAATGGGAGGGATCTGATCCTCCAAGAATTTCAGTTTGTTGAGCATCGTCTTAAGAACAACATCCTTGTCGTTGTTGAACGTTATGCTCTCCATTGCCTTCCTTCTCTTATCGGAGAAGTTTTCGTTGCTCTCTGGAAGGGAGTCGAAGAGGCCTTCCCTCTTTAGGTGGCTTATTATGGATGTTTTCACCTTTGCTATCTCCTGCCCCAGTTTTGCCCTCTGTATCAGGAGATCGCGGAATATTCTGTCCTCCTCACTGAGAAGGTGGGATTCAGGAAGCATGTTAACGAGATGCAGCTTCGCCAATTTTAAGCTATCCACCCTATCGTTTTTCTTATTAGATTTCACGATCCACGAAAGTTCTTTAGGATGAGCAACAGTGATGCTGTCATATCCCATGGACTTGAGACTGTTGAATACCACATAAGCCATTCCTGATGCCTCAAACGCTATCCTTGCCTCAGAAGGTATCTTCTCCCTGAATTCTTTGTATCCTTCTGAATTCATTGGAAATGTGAACTGCTCAATGATGTCTCCGGAAGGAGACATGTATGTTGCAACGCTCTCCTTTTCTCCAATATCTATCCCTACTGCATAGTCATTCATGTTCCCATCATTCTTTTTCTTCCTATTCATTTTTCTACCCTCCAGAGCGACACTATTCACTGACATGTGTCGCTCTAAAAAGCCGGACGACAGGAACATTCACTATACAGTCAAAACGAGAAAATAATTAACGTGCGAATTGACTTCATGCTTGGTAAATGAATGAAAGAAGAAAATTCTCGCCGGAAGGGAAGATGAGGATGGGAAGAATATCAAGGAAGGAGAGAAACATGAACAAAAGAAAAGGAGGTGTAATGGCAGGAGCCACACCTTAATTTAACTCGCCATTTGTCTCATACTGCGATAAACACTACATCATATAGGTGTAACTCTTTCAATTCTGCATAATATATAGTTCAAATTCTTCCATCATCTTCCTGGATTTCTTTGGTTTTTCTAAGTACTTCCATTCATCCCCTATATTCAGCCTGCTTATCCTCTCGAGATGCTCTATCACATCCCCTGGAGAATAGTGCCTCAGCATCTCCCTCTTCTTAAGGAGGTTGTAGATGTGGTAGTGGAGCATCAGTGCTATGAGGTTAACGAATATCCGCCCCTGCAGCTGGTAGTCGCCCCTCACCTAAGTGCGATCTGCATGAATTGTGTTCTTGAATGTATCGTAGCACTACTCTGTGTTCACCCTCGTTTTCAGCATACCATATACTATCTCACCTGACACCTTCGGATCTGTGGCAACAGATGTCTTTCTTATCCTATTCTTTATGGATTTAAATTTACGAACAGCACCTTTCTTTCCCTCCTCCCTCCGGAGGAAGTCTTTCTCAGCCCTGAGGGATGAATCCTGGAAGATGAACTTATTTCTCTCCCTTTAGAACACGAGTATACCAAACTAGCCTTTCCCTGTACAAGAAATAACACTTTATCTCCCTATAATCTGGAATGAGCCTTAAATTTCTCTTGAGTGAAAGTATATAGTGTATTCCTATTCTCCTCAAGGTAATCAACGTTGTCTGGTGAATAGAATCTGGTGTATCCTACGAAAACAATAATTGAAAGTGTTACTGTTTGATTCTACTTGAAATCCAATACCCGAAAGGCGCTTACCAAGATCCTTTATACCATCGTGATACTCCATTATTATCTGGCCAAATTGACGTAAGGTTTTGTCTTCTGTGTAATTAAAGACGTCATATTCACAACCTTCACAATCAATCTTTAGAACTGTGTTACTCCCAAAATTGAATTTTTGCATAATCGATTCTAATGTGAACATCTCTACTTGGATTCCGTGATTATAATTCTCAGCCTTCAAGCCACCCGTTGAAGATATATCATTTGGTATTGAAATTTTTTCATTTTTTTTACCGAGACCTCCGTTGATGACGAAGATCTTGTCAGAAAACCCATTTACTTCTACGTTTTTCTTTGCAAGTTCATAGGTAGCGGGAAATGGTTCCAGTGCAACGACTCTAGATGCACCTTTTAGTGCAAAATAGATTGATGAATCACCTATATTGGCACCAACATCTAAAACTATCAGATTCTTGCAATTGATCTCACGATACAATTCTTGCCCAAAGACCCCCTGTAAGTCACCATCATAAATTGCACCATAGAACTCAAGAGGAGCATTAAGTCTATTTTTCAGATTTGGCAATTCTACTCTGTTATGTTCTACGGAATAATTATATTTTAGATATTCGAACCACGACAAATTGTAAGCCATTATATGATTTATTATTTCTACCTGCTGATCGGAAACACGTGTATAAGCTAAAAAAGGAAATCTATTATTTATAACCTTATAGATAATACTAATAGGGTTTCTGTAGGCTTTGGTATATCTAAACACGGCACTAAAGGCGCCCCACATTATTTGTACCTCACATAGCTAAATAGGTCTATTATTTTTCTATATGAATGAAGTATGATATATTTCTTGTCATAAACAATATAAAAGCAAATGAATGAGAGAAATGGAACAATTACAAAAATTAGTTCTAAGATGGTATAAGTTTCTGCACCTCTATAATATATAATGAGAGACTTTACATTCTTCGGAACTACCCATCCATTGCAATACCCATCAGCAATAAAGTGATTTCCTAGAAGGGTTCCGTTAGATTCCTCCGCAACAAAATTAATATTAAATGTGTTCCTGAAAATAAGAACAAATTGACCGTTTGAGTGAATTTTTAATCTATATTCGTTTGGATTCATTTCAGTATATGATATTTCAGGTTTGGAGGATGAGTATTTAAAATCTGAAATTAACGTAGAATTATAGGTGAATGCTGTGGTGGTATTCATTATTGGATTGAAGTACATTGAGTAAAGACTAGAATCAGGAGGTACAATCTTTAAATTGTCTGCAAATCCAAATGTGCCGTTGTACAACAAATTTTCAAATAAAGTAAGAGGCTGCTTGTAGTAGACCTTTTTAAAAAAATGAGAGTTGTCGAGAAGTGGCAGGTAATAGCTACCTGTTCTGAATGCGTAAGGTGTATCCCGTATGGAAGAATCAACGAGAACATACTTGAAGCCTAGCATGTTTATGTCATTTGCAAAAATCAGGGATTCTTTAGTAAAATTACCTTGCGCAAACTCTATGGAACTAATGTTTAAAAAACCATTACCGGTCTGGCCTGGTATATTTCTGATTGTGATTGCAGTTAAATGGTTCAAATTAGAGATTCCGATGCTCTGAGTCGGATAGGTCAATTGTATAATAATATGGTAATTTGAACTATTGCCTACAATGAATGAATTGAATATTCCCTCTTCTTCTCCAACGTAAAACCAATCCCCGGGGCCACGAAAATTGCCCGGACCTCCGGTAAACG
>JAKBQK010000480.1 GCA_021835265.1 Thermoplasmata archaeon | reverse complement strand
TTCCAGCAACACCGACCTTCTTATTTAAGAAGGGTTCTATATCACTCATCTTATCTACTATGCCACTCCTGCTTTCAAGAAGTACAAGATCTGCATTATGTGATCTTTCCCTCATTGTGTCTGATTCTATTACCTCTCGATCGACATCAATAACTGAGATTATCTTTCTTCCATCCTCTCTTACTTTTTCCATATCCTGAGCGGAGTTTGGAAAGTGCAGTTGAGCATAATCTTCTCCCGAGTCATATTTCAATGATGTTTCCAGATCTGTATAAACTGAGGCAACGTTCATTCCATATTCCTTTAGTTCCTTCACCAGTTCCATTGATCCTTTTCTGGGTGATAGATCCGAAAGAACAACTCCTATTATGGCAGCTCCCGAGTCACTGGCAATTTTTGCGTCTTCAATGTTTGTAACACCACATATTTTAAAAAACAGATGATATCGCCTCCTTTACCTTCCCACCTGTTATCTCATTGAGCTTTTCTATGGCATAACCATTCTTTATGCTCCTGTATGCCATTTTATATCCTTCATTCATGTCCCTTGAGATGCCGTTCAGTATTAGACACGGGGCTGCATTGAGAGCTATGAATTTTGCTGCTGACTCGTTTTTGCCGTTCAGACCAGCAAGTGTTTTCACAAAAATCTCATTTTTGTTCTCACCTGTGACCTCGTCTTCATCTATTCTTCCCTCTGTTATTTCACTGGCTTCTATCTCCTTCCTCTTTATGTTATTATCAACAAAGGATAGAGTTGACTTTCCCTTGAATGAAATTTCATCCATTCCGTCGTTACCCATTACTATTATGCCCTTCCTGTTTTGCATTTTGATGACGTTTGAAAAAATATCAATTATCTGTGGTTCAGTGCAGCCTATTACTATTCTTCCAGGATTCAGGGGATTGGTCAGTGGCCCCATGAGATTAAAAATTGTTCTGTGACCTAATTTTTTTCGGACCGGAGAGAATTTTTTGAATGCATCATTATAAAATGAGGCGAGAAGAAACACGAAATTTTTTGATGCTAAATCTGCCCTTATTTCATTTTCATTTCTTGTAAAATTATACCCTGCCCTTTCCATGAAATCTGCTCCTCCAGACTTTCCAGTTATGCTTCTGTTTCCATGTTTACCCATGACTATTCCAAGTGAACTGCATACTATGGATGCTGCAGTGCTAACATTTATGGTTCCCTTCATGTCTCCCCCAGTTCCAACAATATCAGTGCAACCTGAATATTCACCAACGGATGCAAGTTTTCTGAGTCCCTTAGAGAATCCAGATATCTCATTCAAATTCTCACCCCTAACATGGATTGCAGAAAGAAATGCAGCCCTTTCTGAATCATTTATTTCTTCTCTGCAGAGATAGGCAGGTAACTCTTCCATCTCGCTTTCATCTATTTGACTTCCTTCTATTATCTTCATTACGGTTTCAGATACCATTGAGACCCTCCTCCAGCATATTTACTTTTGAGTCAAAACCAGCCATGTCCCCTGTTTCCATAAATGGAACAAGACTTGAACCAACTGCTATACCGTCTGCACCAGATTTACCAAGTTCACTGATCTCCTCTAAGCTGTTAATTCCGAATCCAAATATCAGCTCACGTCCAGGGCACAGTTCTTTAATTCTTTTTACCATAAGATCAATACTAACAGGAACTCTTATTCCAGTTGACGGCTGTAAACCGTGATAGATCCAGTCATTTGTCCTGGATGCAATGTCCCTGATTACCATATCAGGAGTGGAAGAGGTAAAAAATGGAATAAGTGAAAGACCAGAATAGTCCATTTTTTCGATTAGACTGTTCCTTTCCGGAAAGTAATCAGTCAGCAGATCAGGGATTATGGCTCCACTGAATCCCATTGATTTCAGATTTCCCAGAAATTCCCTTTCCTTCCCTATGAAGTGATTGTAGTAAACAAGAGTGTAAACTTTTATTCCCTTTGATGTGGCAGTTTCTACTGTTTTTCTTAACATATCCTCAGAATAGTTTGCCTTAGCCCTGCTATGGGTCTTTCTGATCACTGGGCCGTCATAATAAGGGTGGTCTGTTGGTATCCCCAGTTCCAGATAGTCATATCTGTGCTTGAGGGAACGATCGAAGAATTTCTGAAATGTTTCCCTATCGGGATATGGGAATGTAAAATACAGTGCCAGTTTCATCCTAATCCCTTATTATGGAAAGGTCGAGCAACCCATGTCCGCTGAGATTAAATACCACGGTTTTTCCCTGATTTTCAGGGTTCCTGCAGTAATCAATAACAGTTGCAATTGCGTGCGATGATTCTGGTGCTGGTACTATACCCTGTGTTCTTGCAAACAATTCCATTGCCTGCATGCTTCTCTCTTCTGTAACCTCATCTGTCTTGATTCTCCCATTTTTTATCAGAAGTGATAAAGCAGGAGCTGCGCCGTGATATCTCAACCCTCCTGCATAGATGGATGGTGGAACAAAATCAGCTCCAAGTGACAACATTTTTAATTCTGGCATTATACCTGCTGTGTCTATGAGATCATATTTGTAATCACCCTTACTGAACTTCGGAACCTCACTGGCAGCAGTTGCAATCATTTCTGTATCGCTTCCAACAAATGGAAATGTGAAGCCTGAAAAGTTACTTCCTCCACCAACACAGCCAATGAGTGTATCAACCTTTTCTCCTATTGCCTCCAGCTGCTTTTTTGTTTCCTGCCCGATCACACTCTGATGTGTTATTACGGAATTTTCCACACTCCCCATCATATATTTCAGATCATGATCCAGAGCATACTGCACAGCCTCACTGATTGCAATACCCAGAGTTCCGGGATGTTCTGGATTTTCAGAAAGAACCTTCCTTCCGTATTCTGTCAGATTACTTGGACTTGCATATGTATTTCCACCATAGAGTTTTATGATCTTCTTTCTCAACGGTTTCTGATCATAACTCACCCTTACCATGAAGATAGTAGATCTGATTCTGTTCAGGGTGGCTGCAAGGGCAGTGGCTGTTCCCCACTGACCTGCACCTGTTTCTGTCACAACTTCCTCCACACCCTCCTTTCCTGCATAATAGGCCTGTGGGAGTGCGGTATTTATCTTGTGAGAACCTGTGGCAGTAGCTCCTTCATTTTTGAAGAATATTTTCCCCCTGAAATTAAGCAACTTTTCCATGTTTAATGCCCTAACAAGAGGTGTGGGTCTTCCAATCTGTAAATACTGCTCTATAACCTCATCCGGTATATTCTCATATCTGCTTGACGTGAATTCCTGCCTGAGTATCTCCTTTGGCAGTATCCTGTTTAGAAGGTCTATTGATGATTTCTCAGTATCGTGATCTCTTGGCGGTGAAAGTGGTTCTGGAAGATCAGGGGCTATATTATACCATTTTCTTGGTATTATTTCCTCCTTTGCTATTTCGTACATAATACAGTAATGTAATGTTCATATTTATACATTAATGCTTATAATTCAATATAATTAATATTATTCTGTGATATAAAATTTAAAAACCTTACTAATTTCTAATTCCGATTAATCCTTTATACCTCTGTGTATGTACACAGAACCAGCTCCTAATCTGAAAGTCTCCACATTCCTGTATCCAGATTTCTTCATCATCTGTGAGAACTGAATTGGTGTGACAAAATTTTTAACCGAATTTGCAAGGTATGTATATGCCTCTGTGTGGGACACCCTGTTCATTACTGGTGGCACTAACCTGTAAAAATATATTCTAAAAGCAGGTGCAATAAAGCTTTTTCCAGGATCAAATATATCCATGTTGCAGAATATACCTCCAGGCTTCAGTGTTCTGTAGGATTCGTCCAGATAATTCTGCAGGGTTGGAATATTTCTTGTAAGAAAACATGAAACACACCTATCAAACTTTTCATCCTCAAATGGTAATTTCTCTGCTGATGCAACAGTGAAATTTACATTTCTTATTGGACCTGGGAACATTTCCTTTGTTAGGTCCACTGCATCTATTATAAGATCAGGTATTCTGCGCAGCATCTCCTCCGTGACCTTCCCCGATCCTGCACCGATATCCTCCACATGCACAGTTCGCTAAAATGATAAGGTGATGATCTGGAAAAGGAGGTCATGGTCAGGGAG
>JAKBQK010000474.1 GCA_021835265.1 Thermoplasmata archaeon | reverse complement strand
TCTGAGGGTGGGGAATTCGTTCCTCAGTATCCTGGAACTCCTGCCCTTTATCCTTGCAATAATGTTGTTTGGTGCTACTGTCGGATCAGCTTTTATGAACAGGTGAACATGATCTGGCATGGTTTCGGGTGCAATGATCTCCCGGTTGTTCTCCCTTGCAGTATTCCTGATTATGTCCTGTAACCGAGTTTCAACATAATCGACAATTACTTTTCTCCTGTATTTAGGGTACCAGACAAAATGATGGTTCATGAAATGAACTGATGTATTAGAACTGGTGTATCCCTTGGGCATATCATTAGATGCATTAAATGTAAATATAGTAATCGGTTCGCTTTCATCCCACCCCTGAAGGGTGTGGGATTTCCCGCTCACATGTGTTGAAACTTATTTATACGAAGGAATGAAAAAGTTTTTTGATTAAATGGAAACAGGATTTTCACATAAATGATTCGTAGACGTCATCGATCGATTTTATTATTCTTTCAGTGCTTGCTTCCATCTCTGCCAGTACCATAGATCCGCCCATTCCTGCTCCTTCTTTAACATATCCATCCTCAAAGCGTCTTATTCCATCGAACCTTGATTTTGTTAAATCAGTACGGGAAAACCTCAGGTGATCCGGATCGACCAGATATTCCATAGTTTTTCGTGAGTCTTTCATTACCTGTTTAGTTGTCCACACTTCGAGATTATTCACCGGTAGTTTCATAGAAGATGCAATGTAATATATTGTTGCCATCTGGGTACCGCCAGAGAGAACTATTCTGGAGTCTTCGTTCTCTGAAATAATTCCAAGTGCTATTTCCTGAGTATAATCCCCAACCCTTGATATGGATTTCAGTGGATCATTCTGAATTCCGTGTCTCTGAATCATTTCTTCTATAACGTCACTCTTAAGGTTTGTAGGGTTTATTCTAAATGAACTGCTTGTTTTTATATCCAAACCGAGAAGTGATAGGACAGATTGTGCAGTAGTCGTTCCTCCTGGTATAGACTCTGAAATCATTATGGAACGACCATTTTTTAAAAGTGTCTTGCCAATATATCTGCCAGTTGAAACTGCAAGTGATGCCTGAGGTAAAGCCATCTCTTTCCTTCCGTCTCGAGCTGGATTTAGATGTGTATGTAGATAGGCACACTTTGGTTTTATTCCCATCCCTCCGTCCACTACCAGAGTTTCCAATCCAGAAATATCAAGACATGCTCTGGCTATGAGGGAAGGTGTTGGTAATCCATCGGGTGTCATTGGAGGGACATCAAGAGATTTACATTCCCCCTCTACAAGTATTTCAGAGTCAAGGGCTGGTGTTAGAAAGGTTAGATCTGGAGTTTGGCCAGCTGATGTTATACCTGGGATAAGGGATATCTGTGTATTTCCCGCTATGATTAAATTAATGTCAGGTTTTCTATTCATTTTATCATACCACTATTTTAAGGGGAAATAAAAAGAATATGTGTGGGTAAAGAATATATGAAAAAATGAGGATCAATGGGATTGTTACGAAAATTACCATGAGAAAGAATGAGAAATAGAATATTCTTAATGCTTTCTTGAGATCGCCAAGAGTTGGGTCAAAACCTTTTCTGTTAATCACATAACTTCCTTTTTTCTCAAGCTTAAGATTCAAAACAATTGCCATTGTACCCATGGAATATGCAGCATTCCTACTGGGTACGCTATTTAGAACGGATGAAAGCAGTGATTTCCTATTGCTATAGTTCAGCATATATGCAGAAACTGATATGAGTGCAGATGAAATTCGTGCAGGAATATAGTTAAGAATTGTATCCATAGCAGCAGAAGCCCTTCCAAATTTCAGGTATTTTTTATCCCTGTACCCAAAGGTTGAATCCAGTGTGTTCACGATTCTGTAAACTATGGAACCAAGAACACCAAATATGGAGAAATACAGTAAACTTCCTGTGAATGAATCTGTGATACCTTCAGCAACTGTTTCAATGGCCGCAGATATTAGTAAGGGTTCGTTCAACTCTGAAACATCTCTTCTTACACATCTGGAAGTTAGGACTCTGGCACTGTCCATATCTCCTTTTTCAAGACTCTTTATTATGGGATTAATGTGCGCTCCCATTGAGGTAAATGCAAATGTTGATTTTGCAATTATGGCATAAAATATCAGGAAAAATATGTATATAAGAGGAAGACTGTAAAGGAAATCAAAAACCACTCCAAAAAATATGGTGATTGGAATTACTGTAAGCAATGCTGTAATCCACCCTGCCCTCACCAGCTTCCTGGATTTCTGCATCCCACGCCCAATGAACATGGCCCATCTTCCTGAGATTACTGCAATGTGTAGAAAACCTCTGGGTTCTCCGAATATTATGTCTATTATAAGGGCAAGGAAAAGTGTTGAGATTATGATTGAAAGGAATTCAGGTTCCATTTACGATCTGCATTAACAGTTCTCTTTTTAAATTTACGGATAGATTCATGGAGAATGATTTGATATTATCTTCCAGGGTTTCTTCGAAACTTCTACTTCTATTTATCCCTGTAAACCACTGAAAAACATTGGAATTTTCAAGGATCCCATGAAGATTGGTTCCAATAATTTTTCCGTCTGTGCTTATAGAACCTTCTGAACCAACGTTTGTATTGACAAAGTTTTCCTCATTTTTACTCTGTTCCTTTCCATAATGGATGAAATAGGCAGATCCTTCTAAGGGCAGGTTTCCAAGAGAACCGTGATACTTAACATCCCTAATCTCCTTTTTAGAATCATATAGGAAATTGGTATTTAGTAAACCAAGACCTTTAAGCTCATTCACAGGTAGCTGAACATGATCTGGATCCAGTATAGATCTTGACAGCATCTGGTATCCTCCGCAGATTCCCAGTATTTTCTTGCCATTCTCTAGAAATTCGCTTATCTTCTTCCCAATTCCTGTTTTGGTTATAAAATTAAGATCTTCATAAACATTCTTTGAACCTGGAAACAGAAGAGAATCTACACTATCGAGCTGTTCCGGAGTGGTTATATATTTTCCAAGCCCCATCTGTATAAGTGGATCAATGTCACTGTAATTCTCAAAATACGGATATCTTATAATGCCAACCTTTGATCCATTTATATTGCTGTAATCAAGAGAATCTTCTCCAGGTAATGTACTGTTTTCCATATGGGGAATTACTCCCATGCTGATCATCCCTGTCATAGAACTTATCTTTTCTATACCACTGTTCAGTAAATCCACCTTACCTCTCATGTTGTTTATGATGAAGTATTTTAGTACGTCGGGATACTGAGCAAGTGCCTTTGTTCCGTATAGTGATGAGAATGAACCACCATTTTCAATGTTGGTAACAAGTATTCCAGTACCTTTGAATTCATTTGTCAACCATGTATTCGCAAGATCCCTCTCATAGAGATTGATCTCCGCAGCTGACCCAGATCCCTCTGCAACAACCACATCATAGCTTTCAAGAAGAGACTTTAAAGCCTCCTTTACTGCTAACCTTGCTTCATCCCTCAGTATCTTTCCATAGTCATCAATGGTTCTGCTCCCGATGGACTTTCCCATAAAAATTACCTGGGACTTTCCTGATCCCTCGGGTTTAAGTAGAATAGGGTTAACCTTCCAGTCAGGTACTATTCTTGAGGCTTTTGCCTGTAACCATTGAGATCTTGCTATTTCATAACCATCTACCGTGGATATAGAATTCAATGACATGTTCATGGCCTTGAATGGCGATACTCTGTATCCCATATCACTTAGAATTCTGCAAATCCCCATAGTAATAGTACTTTTCCCAGCATTGGATGATGTTCCCATAATGTGTATAAGCTTACCCTCAACCATTTATTACCGCCCGTATTGCCTTAATTAACTCCATATTTTCGTCGTGACCTCTTATATTTATTCTAAAGTCTCTCCCTGTAAAGCCATAAAAGTCACCCAGATTCCTTATTAAGAATCCCTTTTCCATAAGTTTTGTTTCAAAGATCTGAGGGTCTATTTTTTCATTTAGACTGAAAGACAGAAAGTTAACCTCTGACCTTCCCAGTACCTTTAGTTTCATTTTCTTTAATTCTAATACTAGATTTTCCCTTTCCCTTTCAATGTTTATGATATCAGGCTG
>JAKBQK010000500.1 GCA_021835265.1 Thermoplasmata archaeon | reverse complement strand
CGCTGGGTCACGCTGAATTCTTCTCTCCACTTCCTTATTGTTTTACCCGGATCACTGGACATTACAATTTCTCCGGATACGTTAAAAATTAGCGCTTCAGAAGAAGGAAATCTATTGTTCTTCACAGTTAGGAATTCAGTAAAAGATTTTAAATGCTTTGAAATCTCAACGAAGGGCTTGTGGGGTAGCCTGGTATCCTTTCGGCTTCGGGAGTCGAAGACTCCGGTCCAAATCCGGACAAGCCCATTTAAACTCTTAAGCGAATTCATAAAAATTCTCTTATATTCTGAAAAAATAACAGATCATGGGAAAACCAGTAGGAATTGCCATATTAATACTCGTTGTATTACTCTTGGTTGTCCTATATGTATGGGTCAATCTAAATGGCATATATTTACTGGAGCTACAATCTATCCCTAATATCGCTGGCTTCTATACGTTCGCAATAGGACTTTTTGTCCCGGTAGGAATCATTCTGCGAGTCGGTTGGAATTTTCCTGCTAGGCGCGCAACGAATCCTCTAACAAAGAGATTTGTTCCTACTTGGATAGCTGTCATGGCAGTAATCATCTTTGGGTTGATTTGGTACTTTGTGGTTCTTTCACAATTAGATCGATACTTTTTAACTTTGCTTACGAGCAGCTTGATGTTTACTCTATCCTCTGTCCTTTGGTTTATTTTGTGGACAATTTTGCTTGGTGCTATGCTTATGGTCATTTTTGCTGCTATAGCCATTCCAAGTAAATTTAAGACAGCGCTGGGTTTTGTTGCAAAGATCTGACATAATGATAAGGAGTAAAGCATTCCAAACCAAACAGTTACACGGGCTTAGAAGCCCCACTCAAATGAATAATTATTCCATGACTTCTGAATACATATCGACTGGAAGTGCTTGGACCCCTCCTAGACCTCTGGTAGGTAACTAAAGGAAAGAATTCCTACACGACTTTGGTTCTCGGAAAACTAATTCTCACCCACCTATTGGATCATAAAAAGATCTAAATAAGCAATGCAGATAACAAAGTGATCAGATGAGTTCACCCCAAAAGGGAACATTGGAAAAAATGGCAAAGTCACATTGGCGCGAAACATTTAACAGACAATGGGAATCAATGAAAAGTATCAATGAATGGATGAATGTGTACACATGGGAAATAGACCAAGAAACCCTGAAATTTGCTAACAAAAATGCTAAAATGATATTACGACTCGTTTACCTCCTTTTTGAAGACCATCTTAAAGAAATAACGAAGTACTCCTCCAAGGGCAAGAACGAAATCACTGTACAGGATGTCTTAAATTGGACAGAAAATAGTACGTCCTAATCACTACCACCACTTTATGCTTTCACTCATTTCATTCAGTCTTTCTCCTTGATCTGGTTTCCTGAATACAAATAGATGCTCATGCATCAATAGCAAGAAATTACTTTCGATGGATTTCTTTTCCCAGAGTGGTGCAGTCTTTGTGTTGTGCTGTACTTTTATTATATTTTCTTTCAGAATAAACCCCTGCTCCAAGAAGGTCTGCATAACTCTAAATGATATCGGGACTTGGTGTTTATGCCTCCTAGTGTCCCCCATAAGTATCGCACAATACTTGTTAGGCTTAAGGACCCGATAAATTTCTTTTGCAACTATTGTCATTTCATTACAAAATTCATTAATAGAATGAGCCTTGGATAAATCTCCGCTACCCTTATGATTTGAATTCTTAGTATATGGGATAATACTTGCGTAAGGCGGATGTGTTGCTACCAGATCTACAGTTTCACTCTCTATTCGATCTAGATTTCTAGCATCACCTAAGTATGTTTCTTGTTCAGTAAAGTCATTATTCAAAGTATGAAAATTTAATCTGTCTCTTGTCAGCATAATGGCTTCTTCGTTTATATCTACGCCAATACCCTTCCTTTGCATAAGTTTGCACTCCACTAGTGTGGTTCCTGAGCCAACAAATGGATCTAATACTTTCTCTCCTTCCTTAGAATATCTTAAAATTATATTCCTAGCCACCTGTGGGGCCCAGTTTCCTCTATATTTGGAATTTAATGCATGTGTCGCCCAATTTCCTCTCTTTGGAAAACTCCAAACTGTCGTGACTTCCTGCTCAAATTCTTCTGGTTGAAGTGTCCTTATTTCATTGTAATTACCGATTTCTAACTCCGTATCTTCTATCACTACTTTCTTATATTTCTCTACGAACTTCTTATAATCATTTTCAGTTATTTCTTTCATCTTGAAGGTATCTAATCTTTCCATACTTTCATCTCATAAAACTGTCAAGTTTTTCCTCAAACATATTAGCATTAGATATTTCCGAGAACCTCTCTATGAGGTTAAGATACCTTTCTTTGCCTTGTTTGGTCAACCAATAATTACCATCTGTAATCCAGTGAAAACTATACTTACCAATCTTAGCTATGCTATTATTCAATGCAACATATTCTCCTTCGTTTATGCCGATTTTTGTACCTTCAGTGGTATAAAAGTTAGCTTCAAATAAATGCTTTGGCTTACCATCAACTATAATGACTAAATCGAATTTCTTTGGCTTGTTATTATTAGGTTTGTTGACATTTTCAACATATTTTTCGGTACAATAACCGATTCTTAAGTCAGGTATAGTAATACCAAGATCGCTAGGTAGCCTGCTTATTTTGAGCTTCTTGAGTTCGTCATCAATATTTCTTATCCGTGCTCTATCTAATACATTCATAACTCTAGACTTTAAAAAATTCCCGTGAATTGCTTTAGTATCGACGGGGATCAGCTTCGCCTCCAGATAGTCCCTTACCCGCACGGCTTTTAAAAATTGATTTAATTGCAAGGTATTGATCACATAATTGGCCAAGCGTATTGCCAAGTCATTAAACTGTTTCACTTTTATCCGATTTTCTATATAAGAAGTATTCTCGTCAGCCTTTATTGCATATATATTCACTACCATCTTAAAGTATGCTACAAGTAACTCTTTCGGGATCTTTGCTTTATCGGAAACTATACCCTCATAGGTTATCTGCTTTCCTAGTTCTCCTGAAATAAAATCTAGAAAAACCTCCCTAAAATTATTGTCAAATTTTAGGTTGAGTATCAAATATTCATATACCGTACTCATATTATTTGAGTTCAGCTTAGTAGTATCAAACAGAAAATGAATAAGTTGGGCGTTAGAAAATCTTTCCAGCCTAAATAAGTTTTCAAATAATTCGAAACTCGCAGGCAGCCTAGTTACGTAATCCGATAGGTCATCGATATTCCAGTTACTCTTCAGTTGCAGTTCGTCTATTGTTTCGGATAATGCAACGGTGTCCACCATTGCAGGTCTGTATTCATTTTGAGCACCAAATTCAAAGAATGAAATCCTAGATGCAAATGATATGTACTTTTCTTCCATAGTTCTATTCACTTCATATGCCTCCTAAGAAATTTCTCATTCTACTAGTTAAGACATCAGTTCATAAAAAAGCATGGTTGATTTCTCTTTTTCTTGATTAAACTTCCTCATAAGAAGTTTATCGCAGTCGGAACCTGTGGTAAAAATTGCATCTTTCAAACTTAGGCTAAGAACGGGACCCTCCTCCCCAGCCGAGCGAAACAGGTCAAACGAAGTGAGACCCGAAGTATCCCAAAGGGACACGTAGCCCACGCGTGCGGATAGCACGGGTGGGTGCGTAGCGGTTGGACCGTGTTTAAATACCGAGCGTTCAACGAGGTATTGCCTCTGCCGTGCCTGTGGTCTATGGTATGCATACAAAGTTCAGACTTCGTTCAAAAAGAGCGGTTTTGGGCTGTATGATGCAAAGAGCGATACAATTATACCTCCCAGCCATACAACGCCTCAAATATCGCAAAAGAGTGCAAACAAAAGCAAAATACAGGGTAGGGGTAAGTGCATAAAGAAAAGCTTACCCACTCCGTTGTTCTCTACCCTGTGCGGAGCATTTTAGTTAGGCGTAGTAGTCTTTCCTTTTCTCCTTCACTTTTCGTGCTTTCGCCTATATCTCTTATTCACTTTCTGGTTTTATTTGGTACAACCCATTCTTGTAGCTCATTAAATCTAACAGCCGAACCTACTCATCGCATAGGAAAGGCCAATAAAGCGAATGAGCTGATAA
>JAKBQK010000129.1 GCA_021835265.1 Thermoplasmata archaeon | reverse complement strand
GGCTCATCAGCAGTGGATTTCCAGGAACGTTCAAGGAAGGAGAACGTGATCTCCTTCCTCCAGCTGGTGAGGAAGAGGAATCCAGTTGGAAGGATAGTGATAATACTGGACAATTTCAAGCCACACCATTCTCCTGAAACACTGGAATATGCAGAGAACAACAATATTTTGCTCATCCATCTGCCTCCATATTCCCCCGATCTGAATCCCATAGAGTTCATCTGGAAGTCGGTAAAGAGAGATATCTCCACTAAGTTCCTTGGTTCTGAAGAACATTTGAAATATATTGTAAGCAACCGTTTCTACTGGTATTCCCAGAAAAAAACATATGCAAGGTCATGGATGAAAAAGTTTCTGAATGAGGAATTTACAAAGTGTAATCAGTTAGGTGCTTAACTATATGTTGATTCAATTTAAAAAGAAGTATCATTGTTCATGTTAATTTTTATTATGATAGATACTTATAATATATCTTTTTATAGCTATATTTTATCACAAGAGGTGAAGGTATTAGTTACGGGAGGATCGGGGTTTATAGGTAGACACATAATAAGACAATGCAACGAAAAGGGTTGGGAAACCGTTTCTCTAGATATTCAAAGAAAAAACAATGAAGCTCATACCCATTTTATCGGGTCTATTAACGATAAACATCTTTTAAAATCCATAACTACAGATTGCGATGCTATATTTCATCTAGCAGCAACCACATCACCGCCTCAGTTTGAAGAAATTGGAAATTCAGGTTACGAAAATAATGTGATGGGAACACAAAATGTTTTTGACATTGCATATGATAATGGATGTAAAAGGGTAGTTTATGCATCCTCTTCAGCAGTTTATGGTGTAACCAAAAAAGCCTCATCTGAACAAGATATTCCTGATCGTTATGAGAACATGTACCCAGTAACAAAAAGGATTAATGAATTAACGGCCAAATTTTATGCCGAAACTGGTAAAATTGAAACAGTTGGTATGAGATTTTTTAATACTTACGGAAAGGATGAAACAAGCAAAAGTGCATATGCCAGCGTGATATGGAGGTTTTTCACCGATATAAAAAATGGCATAAGGCCAAAAATTTTTGGGGATGGAAGTCAGAGCAGGGATTTCATTCATGTGGAGGATACATCTAGAGCAGCTATTCTGGCTATGGAGAAAGGACTTAACGGAGAAATATATAATGTAGGAACAGGACGGACTAATTCATTTAACACAATTTTCAAAACAGTTGCAAAAGTGATGGACTACCGAGCTGAACCTGAATACGTGAAGAATCCCCTAAAGAACTACCAGTTTTACACCTGTGCTGACATAACAAAGGCAAATATGGAAATGGGATTTACTCCTGAATTGACCTTAGAGAAGGGGATAGATACCTTTCTACATTGAACAATTTATTTTGAGAAAGTGAAGTTCTTTTATTTTACTCTATATGCGTAAATTTTTCTATTATGTGTGAACATAGAAATAAGAGGATTCTGAATAACTCCCTCCTTCTGAACCATAATATTATTCATGGAACACGCATGTTGCTGTATAAGTGATCTGTTTGACCATGCATTGCTGGAGAAATACAGAAGCAGGGGTATTCATGAAACAAGACCACTGTAATTTGATTAATCTTACTCGTACCGGATAGGGTTTTTCATGATAAATTTTCAAATTACATTGGATTCTTTTCCCCCTAGTTAACGACCGTGGTATTTTTATTTTTTAGAATATCATCACATAGACATGATTTTTCTCAATAGAGAAAACATCTATTTTTAAGATTTTTGGATAGTGTATTGAATCTGCTGTAAAATTGAAGAGGTCCTGCGCAATTCAGATTTGAATAGGTGAAAAGATGCAGGACAAATTGGATGTAATGAAAGAGATAATAAGTAGTTTTCTTCTGGACAGCAAGGAAGGGAAGAAAAAGCTCATGGAATGGTTTCTCAACACAGTCATGGAAGGGGAGGCAAGGATATAGGTATCCTCTCTTCCCTACGAGAGATTGGAAGAGAGAAAGGGACACAGGAACGGTCCAAGAAAGAGATCGTTGAAAACAACAGACGGGAATCTGGAACTTAAGAAACCGCAGATAAGGGAGTTTACCTTCAGCACCCATGTATTTGAGAGATATTCAAGGGTTGAGAATAACCTCAACTCCGTAATACTGGAATCATACATACAGGGTGTTTTCACCAGGAATGTCATGAATGTGGTTGAATCCCTAGGGGTTGAGAATATATCAGCTTTATATGTCTCAACGCTTGCATCTGAACTTGACTCAAAGGTAAAATCATTCCTTGAAAGAATGATAGACAGAAGAATGAAGTTCATCTACATAGATGCAACATACTTCAAGATAAGGGAAGACGGGAAATATGGGAACAAAGCGTTGTATGTGTGCATTGGCATTGACAGTGAGGGAAAAAGGGAGATACTGTCATGCAAGCTATGCGATTCTGAAACGGAGATGGAATGGGAATCATTCTTTGATGATCTGAAAGAGAGGGGCCTTAAAGGCATTGAACTGGTGATATCAGATGGCCACAAGGGCATACAGGAATCCGTAACAAGATCATTCCTGGGTGCAGCATGGCAGTTCTGCCATGTCCATTTCATGCGAAACCTCATGAAACTCATACCGAAGAAGAAACAGATATCAGTAATGCAGATCGTAAAGCAGGCCCTTGAAAACGAATCCCTTGTATCAAAGGCACAGGATACCTTCATAAAGGAGGGGTTGGACAAGGCATCTGACATGTTTGAACGATGGTATCCTTCACTGTACAACTACAAGGCGTACAGTGAATTATGCCAGAAAAGGCTGAGGATAAAGAAGATGGGTGCATTCCTGTCTGAACAGTCCCTTCTGAGACTTGTTGTGACCACAATGATGGACATAAATGAAGAGTGGATCACCGGAAAAAAGTATATGAACATGGAGGTAGATTAGGGTTGTACAGGATCTTTTCGAAATTACAGCAATTCATGTACACTATCTTTTTAGGTCATATCTATTCAGCTTCATTCTTACCTCATCAATATAATGCTTGATAAACCTACATACAGAATCCTTTTGATTCACCCGTTCTTGGTAACCGTATTTACCGTCATTTCTCTAACTATCTCTTCTATTCTTTCCTTAAAGTATCATTGAAACCAGAACCTTTGGTAAAAAACAGATCAACAGTCTTTTTACATCCTGATCACATTTTATTCTAATTTTGTTTAAATTAAAATTCGTATGATGTTAGAATAGGTTAAAGTGTTTCATTGCTCGTTTCTCATTGCTGTGGGTAGAAGAGTCATTTATGCATAATAAACATTACAATCTTGATCTCTATGACGATCCAAATTTCCTCCGAATCCACAAAATGTAAATGAATGACAGTTCATAATTTACCACCTCCAAAGAGTCAAAAAACCTCCTATATATATAGAAAAATCGCATAGTAGAGTTTTTCCATTTGCGGAGGTATGTGTTTGTATATCCTTGAGTGTCTGATCCTGAATGCCAGCAGAGATACCCCCTGCCCAATCACTTCTGTAATAGGGTTAAATTTTGAACCTTCAGAATGGTTATATTTCGTTGGAATTTCCTCTGATGTCACTCCATTTTTTTTTAAATGGTACAGCAAGTCAACATCAAAAAAGGTGTTTGTTACCGATACATTTTTTAAAGCATCCCTAAAAAGATCTGTCTTAATGATCTTGTAACCACTTTGCGTATCATTGATATCAATCCCCAATATTATTTTAAGGAGCATATTGAAGCCTCTGCTAATAATCATTCTATGCAGCGGGATATTATTTTCCGAATTCAAGTAACGTGAAAATATTGTGATATCAGAGCTAATTCCTTTCCTGATATAATTTACAATGGTTGAGAATGATATAGCACCATCGGCATCCATTAAGATTACAAAATCTGAATCCACAAGATTCGCCGTTCTTTTAATAGCACTCCCTTTCCCAGATCTGGAGTTGGATCTTGAAATAAAAATGAAATTATACATTTTCATATATTTTGAGATTATTTCTTCGGTTCTATCATCTCCATCTAAGGCAATGATGAGCCTCCATTCAGGCTTATTCTCCTCAATAAAACTCACAATTGACTTAATAACAGGTTCTATTCTTTTCTCTTCGTTAAACGCGGGAATTACTATGTCAACGCGTGCCTTCAGCCAGTCATACTGATTAAACATCGTGTTATTCTCGTTCTGTAACACTAAAACCATAAAGGTATCTAAGGCCACTATATAAAAATGTATGGATCTCTCCACTTGTGTATGAGTAATTTTATTTAATATCAAAATATAGAATGATTACCGCTTTATTTATCCTGCATTGGTAAAATTAAAATCTAAATAGAAGATTTATAGCGCCTTACTGGATTCCAGAAAAAAAGAATGTAGGAATAAAAGCATTCCATTAAAGATTCAAAGCTCCTTTTGCCTTACTGCAAATTTAGTCCCATGATCATTCAGAAAATTTAATAAATTAAACTTTGCAACATAAATTTCCGGACATTTATTTGCGAAAATTATCCTTGTTATCAGGTCATGAAAAAAGAATAAGAGAACCCATGCAAAGAGCACAGTAATAGTTCCTTTCTACTATTATGTTCTGTACCAGATTAACAAGTTTACCATGGAAATATGATCGGTAACAGAAACATAACAACTTGTTTATCCATTCTCCATATTGTTGTTATGAATTCAATTAGGTTTATTTCATTGCCGATATTTAGTTTTCATTTTTCAATTGTCTGCTGCAGATCACTTTTTACCATTAATTTTATAAGCTCTTTGAATGAAGTCTTTGATTTCCATTTTAATTTGTTATTTGCTTTCGAAGCGTCTGCAAGATAGTTGTCTGATTCAAGTGGTCTAAAAAATGCTTTATTGACCTTTACAAGGATTTTTCCATCGTCTGATAGACCGATCTCATTTTCATTTTCTCCTTCCCAATGTATTTTTATTCCCACCTCTTGAAATGCAATTTCTACGAATTCTCTTACTGTATGCAACTCTCCAGTTCCCAGAACATAATCGTCTCCAGATCCACTGTTAAGCATCTGCCACATGCCATATACATAGTCCTTGGCATACCCCCAATCCTTCCTTGCATTCAGATTCCCAAGTTCAAGCACCTGCTGCTTTCCATTCTTAATTCTTGAAACAGCCATACTAATTTTTCTTGTTACAAATTCTGGCCCCCTAACCTCACTTTCGTGGTTAAAGAGGATTCCGTTTGAAATAAACATTCCGTAAGCATCCCTGTATGTTTTCATGGTCCAAAATCCCGCTAATTTGGATACTGCATAGGGACTTCTTGGCTTAAACTGTGTCTCCTCATTTTGAGGTGTTGACTCAGGTTGCCCAAACATTTCTGAAGTTGCAGCATAATAAAGTCTTGTATTTGGAGAATAGTCTTTCACTGCATTTACTACATTCAGAGTTCCAGATATGTTGACATCATAAGTTGATGCCGGATTTTGAAAGCTATATCCAACAAAGCTCTGTGCTGCGAGATGATATAACTCATCCGGCCTTTCTCTTTCCATTAACCTTGCAAAGAAACCGGCATCGGTTAAGTCCCCATATTCTATTATTATTTTCTCCTTGATTTCTTTTGGAAGCTTTTCCATTGTACCTGTAGTCATTGAACTGTTTCTCCTTACTATCCCAATAATTTCATAATTTTTTTTAAATAATAATTTAGATAGAAAGAAACCATCCTGTCCAGATATACCTGTTATAATAGACTTCATGCAATGGTATTGAATTAATAATATTAAATATATCTTAAGTCAACTTCGCATTACTTTGATTCCACTGCCACATTGAGAATAACCTTTTGCCATAGCTTTGTTGTCAATTCCCATGAATATTTCTTCGCCACATCAATAGATTTTAGAGACCATGATTCATGGTCAAAAAGAATCGTTAGAGCTGCATCTCTTAGGGCATTACGATCCCCATCTGGCACTGTTAATCCATTCATTCCACTCTCAACGCTCTCTGATACCCCAGGAACATTGTATGCAACTGTTGGAGTTCCTGCTGCAGCTGCCTCTATTATTGATATCCCCCAACCTTCAGTTATAGATGAGTGTATATTTAACCATGCTTCGGAAACTGTTTTGGAAAGTTCTTCATCGGAAACCCTTCCTTTAAACGTTACGTACGAATTTAGATTTAAATTACTGACTAACAATTTCAACCTGGGCATTTCTATACCTGTGCCAATCATAGATAAATGAATATCATCAAACTCATCTAAAAGGCCGTTTAATAGATAAATCGCTTCTTCTGGTCTCTTATAGGATCGCATCCCTCCGTAATATACAATCGACGGTTGTTCTGTTTTTTTGCGTGGGTGAAACAGTCCATTATTAACACCAGGATGTATTAATGTCACAAGTTTTGAGTTTATACCCAATTCGATCAGATCCTGCAATGACGTTTTTGATATCGTAACGAAATTCTGATGCCTATAAATGAGGAAATACAATTTTTCAATTACAGTGATTATTTTTGCCATGACAAAATTTACTTGCCCAGGCAATGACCTAGCATGAAGGTGCAGAAAAGAGATGATGTTTTTTTTCCTTAAAAGAACAGGCATTATCCAAGGTACTGCATGACCTAAATCAGAGATTATTATATCATAATTACTTTTTAACAGAAATACGGGCAGTACTAAATGAGGTCCAGCACGGAATCCATACCTATAGATATCCAAACCATTGATTTTCTCGTGTCTCTGACAATTTTTCCATCCACCAGATAAAATTGTGACTTCATATCCATTAAATACTAGTCTTCCCCCTACCTCCAAGATAATCTTTTCGGCGCCTCCTGCCTTAGGATTCAAAGGATCTCGGTGTGCAAGCCATAAAATTTTCATAAAGTTTTATAGTGCATCTAATTATCAGTTAATATTATTTTCCAAGAATTTTGGTAAAAATTCTTATTTGCTAAAATTACTTTTCAATCTTCATCATAGTTCACAGAAGTTTTAGTATTTCATAAACCTGCAAGTTAATGAGATCTTTCATTTAGATTGTCCTTTTAATTTCCTCTAATTAAATGTTGAGAAGAACGTCCTTTGCGCAGGTATAAATCTCGCACTTTACTATGTCAATTCCAACATATCTTTTCAATCTGTCGCCTGTAGAGTTTATCTCAAATATTCCTAATTGATCTAAGATAATTATTTAATTCACAGTTATGTTGTATCATCATATTGAGGTATAGAATAAGAAACGAGAAGTGTGGTTCTACATATAGAATTAACTGAATATCAAATATTTCAAGTCAAGTTTGGATTCAAACCGGAATTTTAGAAAAAACATATACAATGTAAAAAAAATGGCTCAACAACTTTCAATTATTATTTTATCACCATATGTTTAGAATTTTCTTTTTTGTTTATTCCAATTATATACACATTATGCTCTCAAGTCGATTGAATGAATTTGACTAGTGATTACGTTTCGTAATGCTTAAAAAAAGGTTCTTTTTGTTAAATGATTCTAATTCTTTGTAGATGTATGATACCACAATAGTATTGAAAATAGCATAGATTTTCTTTACTATGATATAAAAGATATTGGAACCAAGTATTTGTATTTACAGTTCATTTGCTCAACCCCTGTTAAAACTTAATCATAGATGCCTTACCCACTTATATGAAATCAAAGTTTTATTCTATTCTTCAGAAATTTGTTGCACGTTTCTAGTTTTTATTTTTCGTATAAATATTAAAAATTCACGGATTCAGAAAGGTAAGATTCTTTCTCACGCCGCCATATTGATATACAACCTTAGTTTCTTTTCTGATGAATTTAAAAGTAGCTCTGAACCTCCAAACTTTTTGTGAGAGAATTTGTATATCGAAATTCAATTTATAAGTGAATTAAACTAAAAACGTTATATTTGAAGGCATGTAATAAATATAGCTACAATTTCAGATGAACAATAAAAGAGCAATATGCCAAATACAAAAATAATTATTGTGTGATCTTATATCTGAACTATATTGTGAACGATATATGATTAAAATAACAGTAATAATAACAGCATTTAATAGGAAAGAATTCTTGATAAAAGCAATCGAATCCGCCTTGAATCAAAGTCTAAATAGAGAGTATTATGAAGTAATAGTTTTGAAAAATTTTATAGATGAAAGCATTGATTCTTTCATTAAAGAACACAAGTTATTATCAATTTATTCCCAAGAAAAATTATATCCCCGATGGATTTTCGAAGCAGTAAAAGTATCAAATGGAGATATAATTTGCTTTTTAGAAGATGACGATCTCTACAAAGATAACCATTTGGAGGCGATTTATGTCGAATTTAGTCATTATGAAAAGTTAGGTTTCCTAAAAACTGGTTTTGAGCTATATTCCGAAATAGATGACATAAAAATATACGATGTTTTTAAAAAAGTTTATAAAAATATAGACGTCACCTCTTTGGATGATTCTCTCGTTAAATTGTTGAAAATACAAAGATATGGTATTAATGCCATAATTAGTGCTATTGGTATAAAAAAATCTATTCTAATTAAAGCTGAATCTTTTCTAACAAATTTTTATTTGTTTGATTATTTCTTACCATATTTTGCTCTTTTTGAAGGTTATGATTTAATAGCATTGTCTGATGTTTCAATCCGCTACCGTATTGGAGATAGCTGGACGCACATAATCAGTGGAGACATTCAAAAGAATATAATACAAAAAGATAACCTTTTAAAAAATGTGATTAAAGATTATAATGAAATGAAATATATATTCAAATCAAAGAAGCATTTCTTAAATGCCATAGACTACCAAATTGTTAAACTTAATATTGATTTAGGAACGCTGTCTAATTTCAAAAGAAAACCTGAGGTCATTTTACTATATATTTACTGCTCAATAATAGAATTGAATGCAAAAAGAATTGCGTATCTATTCTTATTTTTTATTTATAGGTTTTCCGGACGTAGGTTAATGTCTTGGCCCCCTAAATAGATCGACAACACAGGTTAATCATTATAGAAAATGGCATATACGGAGTCCTCTGTGATATGAGTCACACATATTATAAATCATAAATAAAACTACATCGATCCAATAAGAAAGAAAAAAATAAATGCTCAGTTAAGACGACATATGGATTTCCAAGAGATGTGTTGAAGAAAAAAAGAATCTTAAACAAAATTTCCCAAGAATTGATTGAACAAACCAATAATAAGATATATTCTATATTCTATACCTTAAATTGGCAAATTAAAATGGAAGATCACAACACAAGAAAAGATATAAGAAAAAGGCAAGTAACTTTGATAAATGCATATCCCTTAGGAACCGGTATTGGTGAATATGTGCGAGACCTAATGAAAATAAATAGTATAGAAGTAATAAGTTTGATATTTAATCAAAATACAATGAAGAATTTTTCATATCCTGGAGTTATTAAGATAGGTCGATTTCCGCATTTTCAAAATAAATTTGATTTTCTACTTAACGCTTACTTTCAACGTCTTTCTTTCTCCAGAGTTTTTAAATCTTTAAACGATAGAACCTTGAAACAAAATATAGTCCATTATGCTGATCCGAGCATTAGTCCTGCAACAAATTTTGATTTAAGTCTTGTGACTATTCATGATACCATATTCTTTGATAAAACCTTAGCGGGTGGTGGACCATTTAATTTAAGATTTAGGTATGTTATAAAAAACTTAAAGATCTATAAACAATTTGAAAACATAATTACTATTTCAAACAAGGTTAAGAAAGAACTCACTGATTTAGGTTGGAATAACAGTATATCTGTGGTTCCTTATCCTGTGTCCGAATCTTTTAAATTCTTAAACGCAAAAAAAGAAATGAGAAGCAAACTCGGTTTGCCTCAAGATAAAATATTAATTTTATCAGTATCAAATGATGTTCCAAGAAAAAATCTTAAAACCGTAGACAAAACAATGAAATTATTAGACCACCGTTTTAAATTAATAAGAGTGGGTACTAAACTTGGTCAAAGTATAACTTTTGATTATATTGATAACCAGGAAAAAATGAATATGATTTATAATGCCTCAGATGTCCTTCTATTTCCTTCATTGGATGAGGGATTTGGAAGACCACTTGTTGAAGCAATGGCTACAGGATTGCCAGTTGTAGCATCTAATATAGACGTGCTAAAAGAAATGGGAAAAGATGCTCCTCTGTTCGTAGAGCCTACTCCAGAGGAATGCAAGAGAGGTATACTCGAAGTTCTCGCTGATAGTGTTAAATACTCTAAAAATGGAATAGAACAATCTAGGAGGTTTTCTTTCCAAACGTTTGAAAACAGGATGGAACAAGTTTATAGAAATATGATTAAAAATTCCTAAATTTCTATCCTAAAATTGAGTACGAAAATTGTGAGATGCCGATGGGATTGTTATATCCCATAATAGAGTACATTTTCAGAATAGTGCCCGTATCACCAGTGAACGTTATGTAATAAAGGGGAGCAATTAGTCCATCGTTCATAATTTTAGAATTTTCTTTTAACAGAATGGCGTTAGTTTCATTAATGATTAAAGTTTCAGACAAATTTCCTGATGTTGAGAAAATCACAGTAATATTTGAAGTGTTTACTGGGATAGATAAGTTATTATAAAATATAGACACAGCGCCATTCTTCTCTTCCACACCGAACTCTGGTTTAATCAAAGTCCAAGGTGTCATTTTCAATATTGTTTCATAATTCGATTTTGCAGAACAAACCGAAATTTGTGTTACAATTGATAAATTTTTAGGATCATAATGTAAATTTGAACCGACTACAGCATATCCTGAAGAATTGCTAGTAATTTCCATATAATTTTTATATATAATGTGTGCCCCACCGCTAATGTTTTCATAAAATGCACTATTATTAGTTCTCAAAAGTGAGTAATACTTGAAAACATCAGCTCCATTATCTAATTGAAAAGGAACATTCGGAAGATTCGGATTTTCCCCCTCATAAATGCCATTCATAACGACATATTTAGAAAAAACCACATATATATAAAAAGAAGAAAAAGATCTTAAAATTTGATCAAGTTTTAGATAATATGTTGAAGAGGAATAAGTATTTGCGTTTCCACTATATAAGAAAGAAGGAATGAGAGTAAGATTGGAATATGTAAATTCTACGTTTGAAAGGTTTTCAAACTCAAATTTTTGAAATTTTGAACTATTTATGACAATAGTTTGAACATAGTCTGAGGAGGAAGATAAATTTGAATTGTTCGTTAGAATAATTTTATATTTAGCCACGATCGATGAGTTTTGAACTATATTAGTTGGACCAATTTTGTAGAGAATACTGTAACCAGAAGTAAGATTCACTTCAGTAATCTTTCTAAATAGAGAGCCATGTCCATTTGTAGGATTTCCATAGAGTTGTACATAGTACTCATCCAATACTAAATAGTTTCCCAAATAATTCGAAATAAGGTAACTACTGTTTACTGGATTACTGGTGGGCCAAAACTGGACATAATTATTCGTTGGAGAATAGTAGCTTAGGTCTGGTGTCAAAGCCAATGAAACTACCGTTTGGTTTACAATACCATGATTGGTCATATAAAGAGAAACTTCCATATCTGCTTGACCGGAATTAAAAGCACCGTCTATATTATTGCCACTCTTGTATAACTTCAATCCTAATTGATTCGAATAGCTGAAATCCGGGACGGGGTTAACTATAGCAGGAACTATTAATAATAAAAGTAAAAGTGTTAACAAAGCGTATTTACTTCTTTCGTTCCTCAATTGATAAATAACCGATCTGTTTTTCTCAAATTTTTCATTTTTTGAATTTTTGTAGTAACCTCTTCTATCTTCTATAAATTTTTCAAGTGACTTCATCGCTGATGTTGAACCAAAAGCACTTAGCACAAGAACCTCAGGCAACAAGAAAATTACAAACCCAGTTACACTGCGAAAATGGGTGGTTCCAATTAAAAATGTTAAATTTCCTGCAAAAAATAAGATAGAGATCAAACTTAAACCCAAATCTATTTGCATATTTTTGTGGCTGATAAAATCGGAAATAGAACGAAAAACACCATAAATAAAGACTAGCAAGAGGAACAGTGGCGTTTGGAGAAATAAATAAATAAACGGTGAGTACCATGGGTCATTAGGAACTGCTTTCCCCAAAAAGAATACTCCAAGATTATATACTCCGGAGCTAACTGTAAGAGGAAATGCTATTTCTTTTATAGTGTAAGAAAAGGTGGAAATAGGATTTATTAGAAAATCTGGATTTAGGAATAGAAATAATATTAATGGTATTATTAATATATATATACTAAACAGTTTTAAGATTTCTATGGAGGAATATCTAAGAGATTTATATTCTCTTGAATTTATTATTTTGTATGATATTATTATTAGCGTGTAGATAAAAAAGAGAAATGCATAAAACTGAATTGAAATCATAATGGCAAGTACAACGGATATTTTGATTAATGTTTTAGGCTTTGAAAGATCAATTGAATTAAGTAGGTATAATAACATAAATGAAAGAGGGATAATGAATGCTCCTGTTTCAGCTATGGTTGTATTAAAAAGTAATAATGGATTAAAAAATATGTATAAAAAAAGAAAAAAAGTAAATAATAATTTTTTTCTTCCCATTTGCACTATAATATAGATATAAATTAAGTCACTAAGAATTATTAAAAAAATTCGAGCGAATAATGTTGACAAAGTTAGACTTGGAATTTGAGTGGAGTTCCTCCAGAGATAATTCATTATGAAAATTCCAAATCCCATTGCTATCCTATAAAATGGAGGTTTTACAACGTCAATTCCAAGGCCACTCAAATTCGGAGAAGTAGAGAAAACATAGTGAAAAAATAAGTTAGATTCAAAAACATTTGGAAATTCATCTATAAAAATAGCCTCATTAACTGCAAACAAAAATCGTAATATGTTGGATATCAAAAATATTGAAGCAAATATTATAATTAATAAAAAATTGTTCCAAGGTTTATTCACAATTATGCCTCCTGATTTATAGTATATAAAAATTTCTTTAGTTTATTTGCAATATAAACCAAAGAAAAAGATTGAATGACTTTACTTCTCGCATTGCTTGAAAGAAACTGCATTTTTCTTTCATTGTTCATTAATGACCTCAGAGCCGATTCAAGTTCAACTACATAATTACTTATTATTATACCATCAACATTATTTACTATTGCAGACCTTGAACCATCATTATCCACACATATTGTTGCACAACCACAGCTCATAGCTTCAAGCACAGCGTTGCTCAAACCTTCTTCTATTGAAGGGTTAACAAAAATTTTAGATCTCGCCAACAATTCTAATTTCTCGTCTTCTCCGATATAACCTAAAAAATTGATATACGGTTCTACTCCTAAGCTAGAACTTAATTTCTTGTAATATTGAAGGTCTTTGCCATCCCCTGCAATTACGATTTTAAATTGTGTTCCTTCAACTACACGTGCAACTTTAATCAAAATTGATAAGTTTTTTTGCCTTTCATCTATTCTTCCCACGTAAAGGATAATATTTTCTCTGTCTTCCCAATTTCTAGGGAAGTAGCGCTCTACGTCTATACCTACACCGAGTTGAAAAGCTGACATTGGAAAAATTTCGTTAAAATCAGAAGTCGCTTTACTATTTAATGTTAAAAAGAAAACTCGCCCATAAGTGCTTACAAATCGCAATATTATTTTTATAAAGTCTCTTGAGAATGGTACTCCCTTTAAATTAATAGGAGTGGCTGAGTGAACTAGATGAATTCTTTTAACTTTCTTAAACCCAGAAAAAATTGACAATAATTCGCCGATGTAATATCCATCTGTAGATATTATTAAATCAATATTAATATTTAATTTTTTAAGCCCTTTTTTTAAATAAAGTAATTCAAAAAATAAAGGTAAAGCAAGTAATAATATTATGAGTACTCTGTTTCTTCTTTTAATTATTTTATTCAACAAAAAATCCATGTAAATTTTCATTCTTCCATATTTTACTACAACAATATTTTTTTTAAGGTTGTTAACATAAAATTTTTCAAAACTAGTAAGCAAGAATAGATTGAAGTTGTCATCTAGACTATTCATTAAACGTGAGTTATATATTTGCCCACCGCCTATATCACCTATCCCCAAATCAATCCAGAGAATATTCATTTTTATGTCTGATGTCATTCGACTTAATAAAAGTCGATTTCTTTAAAAACTTATCTCAGAAGATTATTATCCGTAAATTTTGCATTAACCCCCTATATACTAATTATCAACATTTATAAAACAATTGATTTATAATATTCACTATGCACGCTTTGAAAATCATTTTGATTTAAAGAAAAATGTTAAAGAGTTTAAGATATCTTTTTTGTATCAAAAATGAAGATACCAATAGCATGGTATGGGAACCAACCCTGATTCGGAACTGATTGCAGGAGTATATCTATAAAACTGAGATTAGTCCTCTTGGAAACGAGTGAAACTCGGAGGAAAACGGTGTCATATATAGATTATTCAAGAAAGTCCAGTCCTTGATTGTGGTGAGTTAGTAAATTTACCAGAATGCGAAGAATATTAAAGTGCTTGTGAAGTCCATGGATTGCGGGATAACAAATCCAAAATATCGAATTACCTCTCTGAACTTTTTAAAATTGTTGATGAATACAGATGAGAGGTCAATTCTGAAAATGCAAGGATCTAAGAATATAACTCACTTCTTAAAAAATGAATATATCCTATTTCGAAAATTGTATCATTACACTCCATAATAAAGAGAGAATAAGTATTATATAATTAGTATAATTAATTCTCTATAATCGATTATGAAAAGTTAAATCCAATGAGCTTTTTGAATCTCAATTGAAAATTGGGAAGCGGAATGTAAAAAAAATAAATTTAGACTAAAAATCAGAAACAAATTATAGGTGGGACAACTCTTAAATTCCAATTACCAAAGGAAAAAGAAAATATGAAAAAAAGACATGTTTCCATATTTCATTGTGTTTATATTCACTGTGAACATTGAAGTGAAGCACTTTCCAATTTAACCAATAATGCTGAAACCTCAATGTATTCAACTGAACACTTTAAGCGAATATGTTGAGATTCCTTTAAAGCTTAGAATACTTTTTAAACTCTGTCAACATACCATCTATGTTGATATCCATAATTCTTGCTGCAGGTCCTGGCACAAGAATGAGACCTCTTTCCTACTATGTGCCAAAAATACTTCTACCAGTTAAGGGACAACCAGTTTTAGATTACCTCCTAAGCAATTTGAAAGAACTCAATATTGAGGATCATTATATAGTTGCTTCTGAACATTTGGATACTATAGAAAGATATCTTAAAAATACTGGAATAGACAATGTTAAGGTTGTTAGAGGACTTGGTTGGGAAACTGGTGGTGATTTGTCCATCGCACTTGAACAAATTTCTAGGAATGAAGATACAGCGATTATGAATGGGGACATTATAACTGATGTTAATATGGCAAAACTTTATAATAAACATAAAGAGACTGGGAATCTTGCAACAATAGCTATTTTTTCACTTGAAGACAGAGAGGAGGCAAAGAGATTTGGAAGGGTAACTTTGGAGGACGATTCAAAGATAACAAGATTTGAAGAAAAGTCAGCAAAAAGTGAAGATATTCCTGCATTAGTCAATACTGGATTTTACATATTCGATCGAAAGTTGATCGAACAGAGAACTTCATACTTTGTTCCAAAACGCTTTAAACTTGAAAATACCATTTTTCCAAGACTGGCTGAAGAAAAGAAGCTTTCTGGTTACGTTGCAAATGTCAATTACTGGTGGGACGTCGGAACTATGGATTCCTACTTAAAAGCTGAAAATTTTATGATAAATAAAAAGGGGATCGTTCCGCCTTGAAGACATTTGATCCTATGAATGACCGGATAGCAGTTATCGGGTTGGGTTATGTTGGACTCCCACTTAGTCTTTTACTTGCTCGTCAGTTCCTTATCATTGGATTTGACACTGACATAGAAAAAATAAAAAAAATAAAAATTGGTGAATCGCCGATAACTGAACCAGGAGTAGATAAACTTCTATTTGATAAAGATATACTTCATAATTTGCAAATTACCCATAAGACAAGTCAGCTCAAGAGCGCGAAGATTAAGATTATTACTGTTGGAACACCGTATGATTCAGTAACCGACTATATTGATTACTCGCAATTAAATGAGGCGTTTGACCTTCTGAAAAATAATCTTAGAAATGGCGACATAATCATACTAAAGTCAACAGTCCCACCAGGCACAACAAATAAAATAGTCAGAGGGAGAATTGAAGGCTATGGATTCAAGGTTCCAGATGAGATAGGAATTGCATTTTCACCAGAAAGGATGGTAGAAGGACAGGCCATTAAAGATTTTACTTCTCTTCCAAAAATCATTGGCGCATCTGATTCCGAGACTTTTGATATCGTGGCTAAGATTATTGGTTCCCTAGGGGGGGATATTATACAAGTTTCTAACCCTGAAACAGCAGAAATGGTAAAAATGGTTGACAACTATTCCAGATTTGTTTTCCTAGGTTTGACAAATGAAATTGCCTTAATTTCCGAGAAAGTTGGAGTCGATGTACTTGAATTGTTACATGCAGCCAAGCAAGGTTATCCGAGAAATGCCGGTTTGATGATCCCTGGGCCCGGGGTAGGTGGCTCTTGCCTTAATAAGGATCCATTCATTCTTAGGGCGCATCTCAGAAAATTGGATCTCGACCTTCAAATGGTGGATGCAGCAAAGTCTGTGAACAGATCTATCCCTTTCCATATCATTAAGCTTGTAAATGAATTCGCAAGAGGTAGGAAAAAAGTGACGATAGCAGGAGTCGCATTCAAGGGAGATACAGACGATATTAGATTTTCATCATCTTATGAGATCAAATCAGAACTAGAGAAATTTGGATTCATTGTTGTGCTCACTGACCCATATGTTTCCAGAACAAGGCATGAAGTAGCTATAGACCTGTATGATGCATCCTTTAATTCAGATATCTTGCTATTACTAACCGATCATAGTGAATACAAAAGCATTGACTTGAAAATTCTCAAGGAAAACATGGCAGAGTTGCCACTGATATTAGATACAAGAGGACTAATATCTAGGAATAGTGCCTTACAAATGGGATTTGAATATCACGGGTACGGCAGACTATGAAAATATTGCTTGCTGGAGGAGCTGGCTTCTTAGGATCTTATCTGACTGAAAGATTTGTGGAGAAAGATTATGAGGTGCACGTTTTGGACAACTTTGCAAGCGGACTACGATCCAATTTATCCGGTTTAGAAAATAGAATTTCAATTGTAGAATGTGACGTAAATAAATTTCACACAAATGAAAAATATGATATGGTTATTAATTTTGCTAGCAGAGCGAGTAGAGTGGAATGGGAGACTCACCCCGTTGACGTGGCTTTATCCAATGCAGTTGGATCCAAGAATCTTATAGAGACCGCACTTAATTCAAATGCTCTTTACATCTACGCATCATCATCAGAGGTCTATGGCGATGCCACGCAAATTCCAACTCCTGAAACGTACTTAGGACAAGTCAGTACCACTGGGTCTAGGTCATCCTACGATGAAGGAAAAAGATTTGGGGATGCACTTACTAAAGCATACGAAAAACAGTACGGGCTGAAAAATATCATTCTTCGCTTCTTCAACACATACGGCCCGAGAATGAGAGGTGGGGACTTCTATGGTAGAGTTGTCGATAGATTTATTCAACAGGCTCTCAACAATGAGCCTCTGACAATATATGGTGATGGAACCCAAACAAGATCATTCACTTATGTTCGAGATACGATTGAAGGAGTAATTACTACCATAGAAAAGGGCAATATAGGGGAAGTCTATAACATTGGAAATGACAAGGAAACGACAATCCTCGAATTAGCTCAAATTGTGAAAAATATTATTGACTCTAAGTCTGAAATCGAGTTTAGGGAATTACCCGAAAATGATCCGAAGAGGAGAGCTGCAGACATTACGAAGATAAAAAGACTTGGATGGTATCCTAAAGTCTTGCTTGGAGAAGGAATAGGAAATATATTAAAGGAACGAGAAGGTAGTTGATTCTTATTAACAGAATATTAGTTAATGAAGAATGCACTTTATTAAGAATTGTGTGACTTCTCCAAAGATTGGAGCACTTTTCATTTCTCTCTAACTGACCCATATGATCTAACTTCCTTTTCTCTTTTTTCTCAACAATTTCTTATATTATTTCGTGAAGAATTCCTTGTTATGAAATTTCCTCTTGAATTAGTGTAATCTATAATAAATGTTAACAACTTTTACTCGTTATAATAAGAGAATTTCTTCTCGATGCCAAGAGGCATCAGGGAAATCTATGAACTAATTTACTCACGTATATAATCAGTCTTGATTGAATCGTGAATTGACGCAATTTTATTGTATTCCTTAAATGATGGTATATAAAATGTTTATTATAACTTATTCTCATTACCTCAATTTCCGTGCTGATCCATTTTTACAATATGAAAAGCATAAACTCGAATCATATTGTATCCAAACCACATTATTTTGAAACAGGTCTTTCTATGTATGAGATGAGCGATGCAAGATTATCAGAATGGAAAGAATTATTGTACGGTTTTCTAGACCATCAAAAAACCGTGGATTATTAGGAAACGTAGGAGGTTAAAAGCCAATCTTTTTTCATTATGGAATGGTGAAACATGCCTGAGTCCATTATAACTTTTTGATGCGACTTTTAATGATGTACACACCTAAAGACGAGAATTTGTATCACCTAAGCAATTAGATGTAGAGTCGGTAAAACTATTGCTATATTCTTCATAAACTTGGAGTCTAAAGGAATCAATATATAATTACATAAGTTGGAATTAACTTTTGAAGTTTATAGTGATAATGAAGCAAATGCAAAACATTAGCTTCAAATTGAATAAGTGAAGAATTTACAATACAAGATCGCAATGTTATATATGCACAGAATAAAAACATATTATAATATATAATGAGTTGAGATCAGATACATCTAAAATATTGAAATTGATAATAAAATATGTTTCTTTGTGGTTGAATCTTCTAATGAAGTTGTCCAAAATAAATTGGTTCATAATGTGTGACTTAAACTATGAAAAATAGCATCTCAAAAAACAGTTGAGTACTAAAATTTCAAATATTCAAGGAAGATAATGGAAAGGTTATAGTAAAAAGCGTGAGCAAAAAATAGAATGAGTAGATGCACTGTGCGAAAAAATATCTTATTCTTCATATTCAAACTTGGTGTCATTTCTTTAATAATATTTCAACTTAAAAACTTTAAGTAACAGCTTTGAATCTTGAACTATTTGCCTCTAAAATTGTTTATGATGTATAAATGAGATTATTGAATTTCAAGTTTGTATAAAACTCTCGTTAGATAAATATAATAATAGATTAAAATAAAAAAAGGGAGAATCCCCCAATTAGGTTGAAATTAAATTTCGATGCTTGAAAATTGCATTCTTATTCAAATTGAGATGGTTTAGATAATGAAATATACCATTATGCATTTTGGGAACCAAGGGCGCGTGGCCAAGCATGGATATGGCAACAGCCTCCTAAGCTGTAGATCAGGGGTTCAAATCCCCTCGCGCCCGTTCTAAGATTA
>JAKBQK010000116.1 GCA_021835265.1 Thermoplasmata archaeon | reverse complement strand
GCATTATCTATAATTGTTTACGTCAATAACATGGTTCAAGCTTAAGTCTTAAATACTGCTAAAATCGATATCATCATAACCGGAATCACAGAAATAAAGACCACCAAAATAGCGTTAAAAAATTATTAAAGTTAAGGCATCTTGATAGGAATAGCGTTGTTGCATCCTAATTCAAGAAATTTTTCATGGAGTTCGGTGCTCTCGCAAGAATTACATATTAAGTATCTACTTTTGTTCTGAAGTAAACATTCTCAAATGGAAAGTGCGTATATGGATTTAAGAACGGCAGAGAGAATGGAGAGATCAGCATTTCGAATGTTTGAGTAGTGTCTAGGCCGAAAGCATTCGGGGTGATACGGCTACGTAACAGGTGTCATGAAAGAGGTTTGTTTGACTCTAATTTGATTACTCCCTCGTCTATTAATCTTTTCACCGTTTCCCTGTCCACCTTTTGAACATCCTTTGCTATGGATTGCATCTTTCCAACCTTGCCGTTGTAGAGAGACTGTAATGCATCCAGATCCACGAAATCCTGATTCCCGGCAAGCATGTTGTATATAACCACTGCAAGCTTCCTTGCCATGGCTATTATGGCCCTGTTTCTCCCTATCCGTTTCTTGAGCTTCCTGTAGGATGTCTTGAACGTTTTTGATATTTTCACTGTTGTATGCACGGAATTGACCAGGAAGAATCTCGGAGCGATGGACCTGATTTCGTGATGTGGCCATAGCGGGTTGTATCACCGGACTGATCCACGCTGGGTACTAGGCCACAGTATGCAGACAGATGGGATGCATCCGGGAACCTGGATATCTCCCCTATCTCGGAATAGATCGCCATGGCGGAATAGGAGCCTATTCCCGGTACAGTCATGAGCCTTTTAACCTCCGGTATATCTTTTCCCGTCAATGCAAGCTGTTTCTCCAGGTTTTCGGCCCTTGATGAGATGTCATGGAATCTCTGTATCAGGTCTGCAAGGATGTATCCGTCTTCAGGCTGCATCTTATCTCCGGATTCCTGTATCCTCTTCAGTGATCTCTTACCGAATATGTCCGTTGCATCGATAGTGATGCCATGACGTGCAAGAATGGAGTGGACCTGGTTCTTGATCACTGTGGTTTCATCCGCAAGCGATCTGCGGTACCTGACGAGAGATCTGATCGCATCCGTCTCCCTTGGGGGGAGATACGATTCCGGAAGTTCACTGTCCTTCAGCTTCTTCGCCAGTATCCTTGCATCATTCCTGTCCGTCTTCTTATACGATTTATAGACTTCACCCATCTTCCTGGGATTCGCCATGTGCACCTCGAATCCATGATCCCTGAGGAGTCTTGCAGCAAATTTGCCTGATGTGGATGCTTCAAGCACTATCCTTGTTCCGGGTTCCTTGTGCTGATCCATGAACGCATTCCACTCATTCTCCGTATTGCTGAATTCATATTCTTTCACTATCTTTCCGCTGTCGTCTGTTTCACAAACTACTTCATTACGTTTATGTATGTCCATTGCTATTATCATTTCGTCACCTCCGATGGTGATTCCGGGAAATATATGGCCGGTAACACTCTACTATCCGCCCCTTTCGGGACATGGTGTCGGTCCGTAAGCCACCAACCTGTTTGACGAGCTCGAAGCTCATAGATCGGATCGGTGGCCTTTCCCGGACCCGTACTCCACACGTTATGGAGTACGATCAAAAAACTTCTTTCATAGTAGATCGAGTAAAGAATGGCACTTCAAGTGCATTTAATGTTATTCTTGCATTGTCTGGCGAATTTAAACTAGTATTCAAAAAGACCTCTCTTCCAAAAACTTACCTTTATTTCTCTATTTTTCAAGATTGTTTTTTTCTATCTCTATTTGGGAAATTCAGTTTTCCTACATACTCCAATATCCAGCTCACTAATTTTTCATATGACTGCAAACCTTTTTCCGCAATTTTTACCAGACCATCTTCATTTACAACCAGATTTCTTTCGGACATCCAGTCTAAATAATTAACCAACCGATCATATGCCAGCCCAGTTCTGACGGAAAGATTTGAACGATTTGATGCCCCTTCCTCAGAAAGGCTGTAAAGAATCCTTGCAACAATATATAGATCAGGCTTGAACAGCTGATTCCTGGAATCTTTCAGCAAACCACCTCAGCTGCTTTATTGTGCTTTTCATGTGATTGATTTCATTCAATGAATCCTTAATTTCCCGGCGTCTTAAGAGGAATGCTAAAACGATTGATAATATAACTATCGATAATTGATAAAGGTAGAAAGGCCTCAGATCAATTGCAATTAGCCCAAGTAGTCGAATTAGCAGCACAAGAATAATTGGAAGAAACAGTGACAGAATGAGATAAATCATAAAAGCATAAACAAGAATCACAGTTCCCGTATAAAATGAAAAACCGTTCTTCCCTCTTGAGATACTTCTCAAAAGCGAATCCCAGTCCTGACTTACGATAAATTTCACCAGATCCTTAATGCCCCTGTGTTCAAAAGCCATATTGTTATTTACTTCAATTTTTTTGTTAACTGCTTTGTTTTTTCGATAAACGTAAACGTATAAGGCTATTCCTGCGATAAATCCCAGTATGTTGAATATATCCAAGTAGTTTCCAGGCGATAACCTGAACGCCCCTAAATCAACGACCAAATTTTCGAAGTCATAATTTAAAATTAACAATAACGCTACTAGCAAAATTGCGCTTACAGCCAGTATTAGTGAAATTATTTCAGCTGCCGCTTGCCATAGATCATCATATCTCTTTGTCTTCTCTATTACAAATTTCAGAGATTCCGCAGCATTGATAGCTCTGTCGGTCGAGTCTGTCATCTGCTAACCTCCTTATAGTATATAAGGGCAGCATTCTTCTCAGATATTATTAGCATTTCATTCCCGCTTTCATTGAATAACCCAGTTTTAAGATGTGGATACTGGCTTCTAGATACTAGTTTTATGCTGAAAGGATTGAAAAAAGAGAGGTTGTTAATGAAACTGGTGGTTAAATTTAACGCGGGCAGTTTTGATAAGTCGGTGGTTGAGTTGAAAAATAAATCAATATGTGGAGTTATTTTTGTACTATTGAAATCCACTTTGTTAACTGTGAAGTAAGATGAATTTTCTGGTATTTCAATTGAAAGATTATAAATTCCATTTCCACAAAGATATACCGCGGTTTTTGAATCGAAACTTGGAAGTTTAGCTATAACGATATAATTTGTTTCATTCAATTGCTTATCTTGAACATATTCATAATTAGAGGAAGAGTGATAATAAGATACCAGAGTTAATTCCAGTATAATGATTATTAAAAGAACGATTATTAAGACTTTAAACTGCTTTAGATTAATCTTCTCACCTGAATACAATATTCCCTTGAAAGTAATTAAATGAACTCACTCAGAGTGAGGGAACATAACCTATCAGATTGACATTTCTAAAGAAAATTCTTAAATTTTTTAGCAATATTTACATTGTTTTCGTCATAAATTCGTTTCGTTTTTTTCTTCCAACGGCATATCGACCTCTTGAGCACGAATAAAAATGCTAAAATGATCGAAAGTAAGTACACCTTGAACTTGCTGAAATTATTATCCGGTAATTCTTTTAAGCTTAATAGCTCTATCGTTCCAAGGATTAAATGTTCAGCGACACCATAGATTTAAAAGGGTGTACAAAAGATGGTTTTGTTTTAATAAAGAATCATGGCCTTATAGCAAGCAACAGAACTGCTGCCCTTGTTGGCGCAAATGGAGATATTGACTGGGCCTGCCTTCCCAAGTTTGATTCGGATCCGATTCTTGCAGGAATCTTGGATTCAGAGAAGGGCGGTCATTTTATTATAACGCCAAATGACACATCTGATCTCAGAGTATACCAGAATTATAGGGAAATGACCAATATTTTGGTCACAGAGTTCATAAAGGGAAATAAAACTATTTTGAGGCTTACAGATTTCATCCCCGTTTCTGAATTCACAACAATAAATTTTCCGGAGATACACAGATATGTTGAGGCCCCGGAGTCAGATATTCAGGTTTCTGTAACTTTCAATCCAATTTTTGATTATGGAAATAACAGGCCCAGCGTCGAAAAATCGCTTTCAGGTTACGTTTTCAACGG
>JAKBQK010000204.1 GCA_021835265.1 Thermoplasmata archaeon | reverse complement strand
TGGTAGATCGATCCCCTTTTGTATCATATTATCTAGCTGTATGATCTCTTTGAAGGTATCAAGAAAAACCTGGGGAGAACCGTTTATCACATCATCGAATTTCACAACGTGAATGTACCCATCTTTAATTTTTTCATGTAACATATGGACTCTATGGTCGATATCTGATCCGAATAAGCAGCCATTTTGATTTCTTTCTTGTCTAAACAATCTTTTAAAAGCTTCACCGAGTTCATTTGTAGAAATGTAGATACATTTGTCACCTGGATTGCTTGGGAAAAAATAACGAGACTGTAGTTCGCTTGCTCCTCCTTCCTCATCTAGTAGGTAGGCTACAATAACATTGGCATCTAAATGGAACTGATTATTCGTAATTGATCTATCATTCATAGACCAGTCAACTTATTAGGTCCATCTCTGCTAAGTCGTCAAAAACCTTATAGACATAATCCCATTCTTTGTTGTTTTCAGATAATATTAGTGATTTCACCATTTCAGTGTGAGTTACGATGGTAGATCGATCCCCTTTTGTGTTTGCATCTTTTATAGCAAGGATTGTTGCGGCAGTCTCCATCCACAACGAATCGTGTTTGTATAATTTAGAGAGTAAATTAATTTTTACGTCTATTTCTTCACAAGATTTATTCAGCTTAGAGGGCTCAATATTCAAAGAATAATAATCTCTAGCTAGATCTCGTGAATAGGGACCGTGAACAAACATTGAATAATCATACTTGAAATCTACGCCAATTCTCTTCGCAAAAAATACGATCTTTTGTAATTTTATCCTTTCGGCTAACCCATCGTCGTTCTTTGCCTTGATTTTCGTAGGGTCTGTTCCTAATTTAGACATTAGGTAAGCTAGTTTGTCTTTGTCATTCATCTTTATCACACTATATAGAGTTGTATTTCTTTATCTGCTTGGACGCTTATGTATGCTTTTGCTATACAAATATATATTTATATATAATGCTGTGCAACTTACTACGTGTAAATAAACTGCCGTTATCAAATAAGGCAGATACCTTTTACGACCCAATGAGTAGGTTGATGGATTTATGGAATGAAATAGTCAAATTGTTAAGTTGGTCCTAAGGTCATTGTAAACAGCTTTGATCCTGAGTTCAAGGACAAGCTGCTTGAAGCCGTGCTATCTCAGATAATAGGAAATCCACAACTAAAGGAGAAGTTCACGAAGGAATTGGTGACTGGCAAATAATGCAAATCAAGGTACCTCAAATCTCGTGAATGTCTCATTCCATTTCTACTGGAAGTAAGAAATGAGTCACTCAAACTGCAACTCGAAGCAGTAAGGTTGAGAAAGGAAGGGCACACTCAACAGCAGATTGCAGCCATAACAGGATACGCCCAGTCTAAAATATCAAAACTTCTTTCCGAACAATAAATTATCTGATTATTCCATCTTACTATCTTTATTTTCCTTATATAAATATATAAGAATGCTTGATTTATCAGTGTAAGTTCTTCGGGGTTGAGGTTTTTAGCGAGAATTCTCTTATTCACATCGGCTCTTTTCCTTCGGTTTGCGGGACCGTCGGATCGTGGGCCGGTATCGTTCCTCACTTGAGTTTTACCGATTACTTTCATTGATTATACTAGGTTTCCCACCAAGGCCTTTTAAGATATAGTTGTGTAGTTTCTTAACACAGTAGACTGTGGGATAAAGCACTTATAGTTCGCTCAAACGAAAGTATACAAGGGAGTGCTTCCTTAGGATATCCTTCCTAGTGGGAGACCTATTCACAGTTGATTTATTCTCCTCTTCCTTAATGTTTGCCATTATTATATCCCCCGTTGTTGTTATCGAGAAATCATAATTAAATATATTGGGAACCTCCAAATCTCTTGCTTGTATTTCCAGATCTGGACAATACTTTAACAGAAAATGCCTTCTCACAAGTGCTTTTGGGAAATGATTGGTTCAAGACGTAGAATCTATCCATGTAAAACCTTGAAAGTCTGAAAGTCATTAGAGGAGAGCTCCTTCTTAAGAAGACAGAACCCGGAAAGTCAACAGTCTCCATGTATTAAAGTATCTTATTTTCGGTTCTGTTACTTCTACGGTTGGCAGCTAAGATTGTAAAATTTCGGTTGATGCATCTCTTAATTGACAAAAACTATTAAGAAAATAAGTATCCCATCTTGGATGGAAGAAGGGCAAAACGAAATTGTTGTAAGACTCCAAGGAACAAAAATCATAGATGGACGAGTAGAGGCCTATTCCCTAGGTAATTTCTTGTTAAATTTTCAATCAACTGTTGATCGCATCTATCAGAAGAATTTGGGGAAAACAAAAATCCAAAGAGAATCCACAAAAATGTACCTCAAAAGTATAAGCAAAGGGAGTGCTATTCTTGCGTTTGAGTCTGGACATCAAATGCCACTTGCAACTGTATCTAATTTAAGGAAATCGTACGATGAATTGAAACACCTTTTCCAAATTATCGATGCTTCACCAGAGGAAGGAAGAAAAGAATTGATTCAAAGTTATGAGAACATCATTTCGAGGTTAAGATTAGAATTGGGTCTCAAAAGTATTGTGGAAAATCCATTTGATATAACCCTTTACGACGGAACTAGTAATGAAGTGAAAGTGAACAAGGAAAGACTAAATTATGTTTACAAATGGATTGAAGAAGACCAAAAGGAAATGCCAAAGTCAATTAAAGGTGTAATCGTCAGGATAAAGGGTGATGAGCCGGAGCGAACTTTCACAATCATGGATGAGAATGGAAGACTAATTACTTGTGGGTACAAAGAGGAATTGGAAGGAAATGTGGTGAGTGAATTTAAGTCTCCGGTAGAAATTTATGGAATATTGAAAAGAAAACCTAAGACTCCAAGAGTGAAGGAAGTCTTAGATTTGAAACCTCTGAAGTCGCTGAATACCAATGAAATCGCTTCTCTGAAATTAAACAATTATGTAGAAGTAAGAGTCGAGTATGATGATGAGATTTGGTGCCTAAACATTTCTCAGCTGAACGCGAATGGTTGCGGTTACACGCTAAACGGGGCACTTGAAGATCTGAAAGAAAGTATACTTGGAGCATATGAAATATACATAAAAGATCGAAAGGAAGAAGAGCTTTCTGTAAAGTCTATGGAACTTCGAAACAGACTGCTTTCCTTGGTTGGCGAAGAAAACTATGAAAATGTACAAAAAGAAAGATTTGATTAAAGCACTAACTAAAAAGGGATTCGACGAGACAAAGAGTAGGCATCATAAATTAGTTTTGATAGTTGAAGGAAAACCTACTCCGGTTTTCACCGTTTTTTCTCACGGTGGTGGAGATCCTGGAAGAGATCTACTATCTAAAGTAAAAAAGGATCTTAGATTCATGAATCAGGAAGATTTTGAGAGTTTTATAGATTGTACGAAGTCATATGATGAGTATGTAACAGAACTCCTAAATAAGGGAATAATCTAGAAACATAGAGACACTTAAACGGAACGAATCCGTAGACTAATCTTGAATCTACTCCTTAGATGAGAGATAATAAATGAGCCCAAAGATTGTCATTAGAATCCCTATGGTGGCAATTGGAGATAATGTACCAGGGCTATCTTCAACCAAGTGACCCCATGCATCTTTTAGTGGGTCTTTTCTATCAATATGACACTCGTACCGATCTCGATATTCGACTGCATGAAATCCTTCATCTGAGTCGATAAACCTGGCTCTCCAACATGCCTCACCAAAAGACCTTTGAAATTTTAAAACCATGTGACTTCTACTCATATGTTCTCGTTATGATCCAATCCCAGAAATTTTGAGCATTAACTGTCACATCATCTATCCTAATCGATTACGCATGCAGTAAGTCTCTAAAAAACTATCACTAGGTCAGTTGATTTTTTTCAGTCCAGTTTTCCTAAACCTAAGTTCATCAACCGAAAAGTAACACCTTATTCAGAGTTACCAATCAACCGTAGAAGTAACAGAACCTTATTTTCCACATTTTCGGCGATGTCTCAGAAAGAAGAGGATTTCGAATAACCCATCTGTTTTTGGAAATCATTTGATATGCGGGTTGAAAGACTTGCCTTTTGGTCTCAGTGTGCTCTGGATGCCCTGTTTTTGCCTTATTTTCTCGATATTTTGGATA
>JAKBQK010000547.1 GCA_021835265.1 Thermoplasmata archaeon | reverse complement strand
ATGGCGCTATCTTCTAATAAAAGGTCCCGCAACCTTATACCAGTGCTATCAACAGATTCATAACCAAACGAATCATCTTCAGGATCCGGAGGAGCATATCGTGTTCCATTTATCTCAAATTCATGAAGATGATAATTCTGCCATCCCATGGCTGCTTGTATCATAAGATGGAGATCCTCCAAGGATATGTCATCAGTCACAATGATTCTTCTCCAGATCGGAGGCGATATTCCTGATAATGAAATCTTTAGTGTAATTGCCATTGTTTTCCGACTTGATCCACCAGTCTTGGGGTCACGGAGTACACTTTTTCGCTTGTTTTTATTAGAAGATAGCGCCATTTGATCTTTTTTCATTTGAATATGATCGACATATTGAGCAGATCCATTGTAAATATACAACAGGAAATCTTTTATTACATTTGCACGAAATCTGTTCGGGCAAATTGTATATACAATGTTTTTGTAAATTGAGATTATACCGAAGAGAGGTGCGACAAAGACTTTGCCTGCATTATCCTGAAGATTGACATAAACAGAATATGTCTTTTTGCTTTCAGGATTACGGTCTATGTTTATGGCAAGAGTGTAGTTCCTGTAGTTTTTAATAACGGTCTCACCACTCTTTATTAAAGCATCGAAAGGATCGGGATGTGATTTTCCAACCAAAGTAAATATGTCGCCTAAACCAGCGTCGTAAAGTGATAAAGGTTCTTCCGACAATATCTCATGTGGTTTTTCATGTATCAATTCACCATGAGAGTCCATGATCCTGAGCATTTCTGTTATATATGGATCAGAACTAGAATAATGTGCATTCAGGATATACTGGGAAATAGATGCCATCCAGAACATCACATCTTTCTTCTTCAAAGGAGACTCTTCAAATCTCTTTGAAAGGTATCTCATTCTTTCCCTTAATTCCTCATTCATCTGGGTTTCTAAATCTGACTTTACATTATCAGCATCCTCGAACTTTTCGGAAGAAAATAAATTTAAAAGATTCATAGCGGAACCAGAAGTTTTTATGAAATCAGTTTCGTCAGGTTCTTCCATTCCGCTGAAAATTATAATCTGTTCTTCCTTCATGAGTCTTCTAGACTTAGGCATATATCTTGATCGTGGTTTTGCTTAATTTCATTTCGCTATGTGGGCATCTTCGATAAGGAATGAAACAACTTAAGAGAAATTTCAAACGATCTAAATATGAGAAAAAAAATGATCTCTTGTTCCGACATCCTCCCCTCTCTGAATATCAGAGCTTTCTTGCTCAAATCAATGTAAAACTTTCTTAATGGGGTGGATCTAGAAGAAAGCGACAAGCCTTAGTCCATTGGGGCTTGGTAGTTAGCAATTGCAATTTTTGCAGCTATTATTTTCCAGACTTTGCTATTTCTATTCAGAAAAAGAGCTTGTAAGTAGGCGGTGATTACGTGCAAATGCAAATGTTTTCATAGATCGACAAAGGTATAAATAATTGTAGTTTCGCAAAACCTCTTTCTGTCCTTCATTTCCTGTGGTTAATGCGTTCAACCTCTTCTGAACATAGGGATATATAATCTGCTGTGGGCTGATACATTTCATCGGAAATAGACTCAAAATCAGTTGGGCTGATAGATTTCTCGAACCCATAAGCACTTACGCTTCTCAAATAAAGAAGACGTCTTAAGCTGGCAACCATTCCAGGTAATGCCCGTTTAAATTGATCAGAGAATAGATTTTTCCTCTCATTCACTGCTATCTCAAGTAGGTCATTCAGATTGTGTTTTTTTGGCGAGTCAACACCTACAGCAAAAAGAATAGCCTTGACAGCAATCTCTAGTGCCATCTGCAGATCATAGACACACTTGGAGTAATTTTGTCCTTTCTTGTTGAGATCAGCGCTCCTGAGCCACGATAAAGATTCCTCAATTGCCTTGCTGCTTATTTTTTCCATTGTATCATATCCATTTCATCATTCCTTTCATGTTTTATCTTTCTTATTCGGCTTATAAAATTAGTTATAATTCGACCGCGCTCGAATAAGATTATTCCTTGTTCGACGATATCAAAAAAGATAGGATGAAATTCTTCCAGATCAGGCGGCGTTAAAATAAGAGGACTTATGTTAAGGAAGTTACCTTTGCTAACCAAAAGCTCTCTTCTGAGAGGTTCCAATTTATTAGCAGTCTGCTCAACCAGTTGAAGTGAACTCAGAAAGCTCAAGTTGCTGACAACAAGAGTATCAATATCGCTGAATTTTGAATAGTTTTTCCTTGCAATCGATCCATATAAGACGATGCCTAGAATATTCTCACTTCTGCAAAGAATGGACACAAAAGCGTCAAGATAGGAACGAATGTTCTGATCTACCCTAACAAAAAATAATGGAGTACGTAACAACTCTGCAATTGTTTCGCTAAACGTGACTCTTCTATTCCACTCTATTTGCAGATAATTGCGATATGCGTCAAGATTGGTATAGGTAATAGGATCAACCATCAAAGGGTTTCTTTTAGTCATTGTATACAGAATATGTATACGTCTGGGTATAATAATATTTATTATCATTCTTCATATATTTTTAAAAACCGGGCATTTCTCGCACCTTCTATTGACAATGAAATTCATTGGTAAAGACTTGCTTTTCACTCATGCTTTGGTGTTCAGATTTGTGAAGTAGATAACGGTAATTGATGACAAAAACTATTCGGCTTATCACGTTATTGGCTGGGTTAGTAAAAGACTGGATATATTGAATATACCAGTTTCCGCCTAATTTGTTATAATTAAGACCGGGCGCTGGATCTCTAGTAATAAAATTCATACAAAAATGGTCTTATCTGTGGGTTAAAGATTATGAAATTCTTATCCAGACCAACATGAAAGTCTGAAGATCCTTATTTTTAATAGTCGTCTTCCCATTAATTCAAAAGCGTTGATAACTGCCGCTTAATTATTCCGAATGGTATTGCATTAAACATGTATTTCTATGCCCTTAATAACAATCCGATCAGTAATTTACTGCAACATACTGTTATTATCATTCGAAAAGAAGATACTAACCTATACGCATTATTTAATAGCAAGACAATAATGAAACACAAATATATAATACGTTAATTGTCTTACATTTAATCATGTCACGCAATGTTAGCATTCGATTAGACGACGAAATATTGAAAGAGCTAAAGGAATTAAACCTCAATCTTTCTGAAACGGTAAGAAAGGCATTGCACGAGGAGATCAGGAAGCGAAGAAGGGAAGAACTGAAGAAAAACCTTGCGATTGCCAGGGAGCTCCTGAAATCAGAAGATATTGATTTTTATACAAGGGCCGTTCGGGAAACAAGGGATGAGAGGTAGTATGGCTAAATACCTTATTGATGCCAGCTCAATTTTCAAATTGCTGTCTTCTGCATCCCCAAACGGCCAGAATTTGCTGGAAAACTCATCTATAACTGACCTGACCTTATTTGAGATTGGAAACGTGCTGTATAAGAGAAAGGACTCAAGCATAAAGGAAATGCCCGTAGAAAAGATCATGGAACTTTCAAAAGTTATTGGGAATATCATAAGAGAGGTAAAAAGATTCCCGATTACACCAACGGAAATACCTAACATTCTTTCAATTGCCATCAATAAAAGAACTACGATTTATGATGCATCATACATTTATGTTTGTAGCAGAGAAAAACTTAGCCTTATAAGCGAGGATCTTGACCTCAGAAGAAAAGCAGGGGAGGAGAAGATTAAAGCATATGCCCTCATGCATGTTCAACCGGATCAGTGATTTCGAGAGAGGCATTGTTTTACGGATCCGGTTACGTTCAGACAAAAAGAGCATGGATAAACACTTACATAGAGGGAGCGTCAAGGGAGGGGAAGTCTCCGGAATTGCTTGAAGAGGTTGGTAGCAGTTGTATAGAAACACCTGCTTTAGGTAAAAAGGAGAATGAACGTTTATGTGGATTTCCTCTATTAGTAAGGATTTACTGCATTTATCAACCAATCAAAACAAATTTGACTTTTCCTATAAACCCCCAATAGGAATTCTTTTTACAACCGAAACTTCCGCGTTTCACGATTCTCATGAAATGTAATGCATAATTCGCATTTCAGGCATGAATTGGATGTTATGGATGAGTTTTCCAG
>JAKBQK010000108.1 GCA_021835265.1 Thermoplasmata archaeon | reverse complement strand
ATGCTGTAGGTTTCTCCAATCTTTTTTGTCACTTTTTGTCACGGATTTCATTATAAATTAAGGCCGATCTAAGAATTTACATTCATGACTCCATAATGCCAACTGTCGAAATAGATAGATATTATTATGACTAAATGATAAGGAATCATGGCATCTTCGGATATTTTAAAAGAGATGATAGGCCAGTTCTCTGGAAACGAACTGGTAAAGAAGGAAATAGCCAGCTTTGATAAAACCTTCCAGTTTTCCACCACGGAAGGAAAGGATTATTTTGTTACAGTTGCCAATGGGGATGTAAAGTTTGCTGAGGGAAAAGCGCCTTCGGCCAGTGTAACTATAACAGGAAAGGATGAGGTACTCTCAGATCTTTATTTGGGGAAGGCCGATCCAGTAATGTCCTACATGTCAGGGAAGATAAAGGTTTCAGGAGACATTATGAGCGCTACGAAGATTATGGGGCTTTTGAAAAAGTTAAAGAAGTGATTTTATGGATTTTAAGAAGATTACCGTAATCGGCGGAGGTATAATGGGAAGCGGAATAGCTCAGGTCATCGCTACCTCTGGTATCAGTGTAACAGTGGAAGATGCTTTTAAAGAAGCATTGGATAAATCAAAGAAAACAATAACGGAAAGCCTGGGAAAATTTGTGAAGTCGGGAAAGATTTCTGAAGCAGATTCTGCAGCAATTCTATCAAGAATAAATTTCAGCAGTGATCTCAAAGAAGCCGTTTCAGGTTCCGATATCATTATAGAAGCTGTCCCGGAGATCCCAGATTTAAAGATTAAGATCTTCAAGGATATAGAAAAGTTTGCAAATCCTGAAGCCATTTTGGCGACAAACACATCCAATATTAGAATTTCAGAAATTTCTGCTTCAATGAATGATCCGGGAAGGCTTGTGGGAATGCATTTCTTTAATCCTCCTGTTATAATGAAACTTGTTGAAGTGATTAAGGGGGAAAAGACACATGATAAGAATTTTGAAGCAATTTTCGAACTGGTCAAAAAAATTGGAAAGGTTCCGATCAGGGTTTTAAAGGATACTGCCGGTTTCGTAGTAAACAGAATAAGTGCACCGGAATCCCTGTTCTTCTGCATGCTCCTTCAGGAAGGAATTGATTCACCAGCGGCTATTGATAATTTCGCCAAGTCACAGGCACTTCCAATGGGGCCATATGAACTAATGGATTATGTTGGTATAGATACGGTGGTTCATTCTCTGGAATATTATTCAAAAACTCTTTCCCCAGATTATGGAAAATGCACGTATTATAATTCCATGATGAAGGATAACAAACTCGGACTAAAAACTGGGGAAGGATTCTACAGATGGGAAAACAGAAAGGCAGTTATACCTCAGACGCAACCATCAGATAAGGTTGAGCTCATGGACATACTATGCCTGGAAGTCAATGAGGCAGTCAAGCTTATAGAAGATGGAGTTACAAGCCCTGATGATATTGAAACTGGAGTTAAACTTGGCATGAACAGGCCATTTGGACCAATATCTGTTGCTTCAGGGTTAACAAATTCAGAAATTAAAGAAAAACTGGAAAATATTTCAAAGAAATTCAACATTTCAGTCTTTGAGCCTGCCAGAAGCATTAAGGAGGGAAAGTTAAAAGAAGTCCTGTCAGGAAAAGTCGAAAGAAAGGAAACAAAGGCAAAGGAAGCTAAGCCTTCAGAAACAGGGTTAAAATCGGAAGGACTGATCTCAATAATAAGAGATAACAGAGTTGCCAGACTGGAAATAAGGAATGGAAAAAACAACCTTCTGAATGCTGGCGTTCTCAATGAACTTGAAAATGCAATTGATTTGCTTTGGAATGACAAGGAGATATATGTCATCGTTATTGCTGGTTCTGGAGAAGTTTTCTCAGCTGGAGCAGAACTGACACAGTTTATTCCGGGAGGAATTGATTTCGTTGAATATTCAAGAAAGGGTGAACGACTATTCAGAAGATTGTCTGAAATTCCAAAAATAACAATAGCAGAAATGAAGGGATATGTTTTAGGTGGTGGATTTGAGCTCTCACTAAACTGCGATATCCGAGTATCAACACCAGAGACGGTGATTGGATTTCCGGAGGTTACAATTGGCTTACTACCAGGATGGAGCGGAACTCAAAGGCTTCCAAAACTCATTGGAATGTCAAGAGCTACTCACCTGATTCTATCTGGAGAGAGATTCGATGGAACTGCTGCATACAATCTCGGAATAGTTTCAAAACTCTTCCCCAAAGAAGAAATAAAGGCTAAGACCATGGAATTTGCAAAAGACCTTTCTGAGAAGGTGTCTCCAATTGCTGCAGCACTTTCTAAGAGACTTATAAACAAAGGATCAGAAATGTCAATGGATAATGGCCTTGAGATGGAAGCCATATCAATGGGTCTCCTGTATACAACAGATGATTTCAAGGAAGGAATTTCTGCCTTTGTACAAAAAAGAAAGCCGGATTACAAATTCAAGTAATCCCTAAATTTTCATTTATAATTTTCATCTGGGGCATTAAGGTCAGAGAATGATGCAAAAAACCAGTATTTCATAAAAATTGTTTAAGCAAAGTTATTGTTCAAGAATTTATCTATTGCACATGATAAAATAGTTTGGCAACAACTCCGTCTTCTCAACTTCGTTAAAGGAATACAATTTTTAAAATTATTATTGAAATTGGAATAGGCTTGTGAAAATTTTAGTTAAACTCCCTCTTTTCAAATATAAATAAACCTAAGAGAGTTGATATTATGAAATATCCTGCCATGATTATTAGACCCTCTGAGATTGTTGCATTGTATGTGGTTGTCGTAAGAGTACGTCCATGCCCTAAGTGGGTCACAGTGGTTACAACGTGCGCTGGAAATGGCACTGTAAAAATATTTGATATAATTCCCGAAGCATAGGTAATGATGAACCATGGCTCAATTCCCACTAAACTCGAAATTAAAAACTGGATCAAACTAAAAGCAAACAGGAAAAGGATGACAGTAATTATAATTGAATAAGCGCTTGACTTAAAAAGAGAACTGAAGAAGAATGCAAATCCAAGAACGGCTGCCAGGTATAAAATGGAAAATGCAAGTGCATCCCAGAGCTGATATGGAATGCTATCTCCAAAGTAATATACACCATTAGCTATGGTAATTACAAGGAATATAATTATGATTAGAAACGATGCGATGAAAGAGGCTATCCACTTTCCTATATAGATGGATGATCGTCTTATTGGCCTGCTTGCAATGAAGAACCCGGTTTTGTTCTGAAATTCGCCTGATATGGAGTCCCCCCCAAAGAAAATAGCTGATAGAATTATGATGAAGGTTATAGACTGCCCCACCCATCCACTGTAAAAGCTCAGAGATGATGAGAGAAATGACTGAGGTCTGTAATATCCTATGAGCCCTGTGAACAATAAATCTATTATTATCCCTATTATGAGAAGAATCAAGAATCTCTTTGAACGAAAATAGTTCAACATCTCAAATTTTGTAATGATAAATAGCTGATCAAGACTCCCTGGTATTTTCTTTTCCTGGTTAATATCCATAGTCATAGTTTCCATATCAATCACAATGTCTCCTTTATTAAGTTCAAATAGGTATCCTCCAATCGTGTAGAAGAACTCTTAAACCCCACTAGACCAATTTGCATACCTGCGAGACTCGCAAGAATGTATTCCTGACTTTGTAATCCCCCGGTATATTTGATCTTCACGGTCCGCGAATCTAATTTTTCAACTGAAACAATGCCGTCTATGCGTGAAATTTGACTCCTGATCGAGTCATCAACTGGTTTTGAAAAGAGAGCTTCTGCGGAATCATCCACTGTTGAAAACTTATCGGTAATTTCTTCCAGCGGCCCATAAGCCAGCAGTTTACCATGATCGATCATGGCAACCTCGTCACAAACATCTGCAACTTCATTCAGAAGGTGAGAACTCATGAAAATTAACCTGTCCTTCTTCTTCAGTGATTTTACTATATCACGAACTTCAGCCATTCCTCTTGGATCAAGACCGCTGGTTGGTTCATCGAGTAAAATTATGGATGGATTCCCAATAAGTGTTGAAGCAATATTTACCCTTTGTTTCATACCCTTTGAAAATTTTCCAACACTTTTATCGAGCCAATCTGTCATCT